>CAZFLS010000044.1:0-8257 GCA_964518815.1 uncultured Candidatus Peribacteria bacterium | reverse complement strand
ATAAATAATGAAGACAATCTTTCTTTAAAGAAAGAAAAAAAGAAAATAAAAAAGGATAAGTCATTAACTATTAAACAAAAAGAAGCTATTTCTGAAATAATTAAAATAGCAAAAACTAAAATTGTAAGATGAGATTTTACTGATGCAAAAGCTAAAATCATAGAATGATTGAGTATTGATAAATTTCATAAAGAATTAAATTGTTTGCTTGCTTCAATGTATGAAAAAGATAAAGACTATAAAAAGGCAGAATTTATATACAAAGATTTAATTATTATAAACGACCTTGATACTGAAATTTATTTAAAATTAGGTTTTGTTTTATCTGTACAGTGAAAATATGAAGTTGCATATGAGATTTACAAAAAACTTTATTCAATTGATGAAAATAATATCGAGGCTATAGAAATGCTTGCAAATATTGCTCATCATTTATGATTGTATGAAGATTCAAAAAAATATGCAAAATTGTTTTTAAAAAATAATCCAAGAAATCTAGATATTTTGTATTTACAATCAATAAACTATATAAATTTAAATGAAAAAAAAGAGGCTTTAGAATTTTTAGCTAAAGTGAAAGTCATAGAACCTTATAATTTAAAAGTAAATGAACTTATATCCAAACTTGAATTAGAGTTGGAATTGGCAGATCATTTTACAGTAAAAAATGGCAATTGAAAGTAAAAAGTAACAAATTGAAAGTCTATGAAAAAACGAACCCCCTTTTTTTAATACGTTAATCTTTTAATTTCTATGAAAATTCCTCCACATTCACTTGATGCAGAAAAATGAGTATTGGGTGCTATTCTTATTGATAAGGATGGTATTATTCAAGTTTCAAATTTGATTGAACCTTTAGATTTTTATGAACCAAATCATACATTAATTTATAAAGCAATGATAGATTTATTTTTGGAAAATAAACCTATAGATATACTTACTGTAGCTGAACTTTTAGATAATAGAAAAGAATTAGATAAAATAGGATGAAATTTATATTTAATAGAATTAACTAATGATGTTTTTACAAGCTCAAATATTTTTCAATATGCTCAAATAGTAAAAAACAAAAGTGTTTTAAGAAAACTTATTAAAGCTTGAAATGAAATTTTACTTTATTGATATGATGAAGAAAGTGCAATAAATAAATTATTAGAAAAATCAGAACAATCACTTTTTAATATAACACAAACCTTTATTCAAAATAAACTTGTACATATTAAAGAAATTTTGAATTTAAGATATGAAGAATTTGCCGAAATTCATGCAAATCCAGATTTTGCAGATGTTACTAGAATTAAAACATGATTTAAAAGTCTTGATAATAAAATTTGATGATTTAAAAGATGAGATATGATAGTACTTGCAGCTCGTCCTTCTATGTGAAAGACAGCTTTGGCTTTAAATATAGCTTCCAATGTTTGAGATCACAAAAAAAATGTTGCTATTTTTTCTTTAGAAATGAGTAAAGAACAACTTACAGATAGACTTATTTGTAGTGCAATGTGAGTAGATAGTTGGAAATTACAAAAATGACTTTTGGAAGATGATGAGTTTATGAGAATGTGAGATGCTTTGGAAAAATTATCGAAAACTTCAATATTTATTGATGATTCTGCTACATGAAATTTGCTTGAAATTAAATCAAAAGCAAGAAGATTAAAAATGGAATATGGTCTTGATTTTATAATAATAGATTATTTACAGCTTATGACTAGTGGTAATTCTATTAATAGAGTACAAGAAATAGGTGATATTAGCAGATGAATAAAAGGCTTAGCTAGAGAATTAAATGTACCAGTAATAGCTGTATCACAATTAAATCGTTCACTAGAATGAAGAACTAATAAAGAACCGATTTTATCCGATCTTAGGGAATCATGAGCAATAGAACAAGATGCAGACATAGTTATGATGCTTTATAGAGATGATTATTATGACGAATTTAGTGAAAATAAATGATTGACAAATATTTTTCTTAGAAAAAATAGAAATGGTCCAGTATGACAAGTTGATTTACGTTTTGAAAAAAAATTTATGAAATTTTATGATATTGAGAAAACTCAAAAAGAAGGAGAATTTTAAAATTCACAGTTTCAGATTCATTTCGCTTGAGAATCACAAACTTTTTTAGAAGTTTTTGTTCAATCTTTTTCTAATTTTTGGTTTAGATCTATTAATATTTGATGTACTTGTAATAAATTTCAAATATTTTTATCTAGATTTGTGTCATCAAGTGTTAATTGACTTTTTATTCTGTTATAATTTTCTGTAATTTCTTCATTTATTCATTTTGTTTCTCATAATTTTTCTACTTTTTGAATAAATTTATTAGTTGATCATTTAGAAAATATTTCATTTTTAAAATCCTTCACCCAAATTTCTTCAAATTGATTTATTACAGTGACTACTGAATTACTAATATTTTTCACGAAACATTTTATTCAATCATCGCTACATGCATTAAAATTATCAAGATTTTTTAAAATTACAGCTGAAGCTTGAGTATTTAATCATTGTTTTCATAATTCTTTTGCTAATAGTTCTTTTTCAAGTTTTTTATATTCCTCATCTGATTTTGATTTTCCTACTGCTGAAAGTAAAGTTAAAGCCTTTTTCCATTCTTCTATTCATTTTTCATATCAAAGTCAACTGTCCCAAACTTTTTTTAATTTACAAGCAAATTTATCCCAGTTCATTTTTGTAGCTTTACATCATTTATAATTACCTTTATTTTTTGCATCACCCTGAATATCTAAAACTAAATCATCTAAATCTGTTTTTTCAGTACTTCCATTTTCTGGTTTAAGATCACAAACCATTATATCTGTTACAACGCATCTATAAAAATTTGTAACTTTATTATTTAAAATTCTTAGTTCAGATAAAGTTCATTCTATGGTAGCTAATTTAGCTTTATTGACTCAATATTTTCAGATTGTATCTGCAATCTTGGTTCATTTAATCTCCAAACTAAGAGCACAATTTGATCCTGCTTGACTAGTAATATTATTTATTTTATCTTGTTGCCTTCTTATAAGATCATGATCTCTAAATAATGGATCAACTACTTCTCATGTAAATATTGGTTTTAGATAAAATTCCCAAGAAGATAGAAAGCTTGAAAAATCAAGATTTTTATTAACATCTCAAAGTATTTGTGAAGTTCATTGTTTTAATGTGGCAGAAGCATTATTTTCTCAATTCTTTCATCATCCGCAATTTGGCTTTATATTATTTTTGATTTCAGAAAAAACTATAGTTAAATCTGAAACATATTTACTTATTTTTTCTGATGGTCAAGATTCTATTACTGTACAAGTTGGTTTGACTTCAGGTGTACTTGATTTATCACAATCATCAGCAGCAAATAAATTTTCACTAAAAAATCCAGTAAATAAAATTAAGAATGTGGCAATTATTTTTTTCATGAATTTTTTATAAAATTTATAATTTTTGTAAAAAAACTAATTTTATTTTGGTATTTTATCCATTTCTTTTATTTTTAATACTATATTGTCAACTGTATTAGCAAAAGATTTAGTAAAAATTGCAATGGTAACTAAATCATTATTAAAAGAATTAAAATAACCTGCTTTTAATTTTGTTTCAGCAGTTGTAACGAATTCTTTTGGTGCAGTATAAGGAATATATGAAGAATTATTTGTTGATGTATTGGCTAAATTTGCAATTTCTAGTTCATCAAATTCAAAACTTAAATCATTTTGTGTTTTATAATCTAAATATTTTTCCTTATCCTTATAGATTTTATATGAACTAAATACTCCTATAAGAAGATCTTTATTAGAAAATTCTTTTGTACTATCTGGTGTACTTGTTTTTTTTGATTTAAGATTGAGAATTGGAGGAGGAAGCTGTTGAATTACTACTCATAAATGAGCCATTGAAGGTAAATTTAAACTTTTTAAAATAGAAAGATCTAAAAAATTTTGAGTCATAACAGATTGTATTAAACTTATTGCAGCAAATTTATTTGCAATTTCTAAATTTTTATCTAATATTTTTTCTATACTATTACTTTTTCATCAACCCAAAATTTTTTGATTATACATAGTAAAATCTATTTTTATACAAAAAAATCAATTACAAGGGAAAGTATCAAAAAGAGATCTGTCTCATCATTGTAGTGCTACTGGTCAATTACTTGCAGATGGAGAATCTGAAGTTTGTAAAGAATTTGCTTGTTTTTTTCATGTATTTCATGAATTTCAAGATACAGAATTTTTATTGTTTCAATAAAGTAACTGATTATTTATATCATTGTAAAAATTGGAATCAAGATTTGAGAGTGTAACTCATGTTTTACATGATGCTAAACTTTGTTTTGTTTGATTTGGAGTAAAAGGCAAAGGTGTATTACCACTTAATTCATTTTTAGTTTCTTTTAAAGAAGATAAATTATTTCAAACAGAATCAGAATTTTGTAATAAATTTTGTTTATTATCTGAATCAGAATCGGAATTTAAAAAATCACTTAAACTATTAGAAGTAAAATTAGTTTCTACTCAATTATAAGGTATATCTTCGGTAAATATTATTTTATGAATTTTTTCTAAATCAGTCATTAAATCGTAATCTGAATTTTCGGTAGATCAATCTGAATAAAGTCATAAAGTTCAGATTTTTTGAGCTTTATCTGAATATTTTTCTATTTCAGATTTTTTTTCTCATATCCAAATTTTTATAACTTCTGATAAATTATTCAAAGTATCTGTAGAAATTTCTTCTTCTAAAACTCCACCTGTAAGATGAACTGAAATTATTCATACATTTCATTCATTAAGGATAGAATCAAGTTCTGATTTTGTAAAATCTTTATTTTCATCAAAACATTTAGTTTTTTTAAAAATACCACACCAGTAATTAGAAAAAGCTAATAAATCATTAATTTCTTTTGCACTTCAATTTAGCTCTTTTTCAAATAATGTTTCTTTTAATTTAAAACTACCTTGATCTATTGTCTTATAAAGATCAAGTCATACGCTTTCACCAATTCATTCGATTCAAAAAGTAATATTTGGTATGAAAATTAAGAATGTAAATAAGATAAAAATAACTTTTTTCATGTAATATGTAAATACTAAATTTTTTAAATGTACAGTTTTATTTAAATATTAATTTTCACTTTTCTACAGACAGCGATATTCTATCATGTATTTTTTTATTAATCAACAAATTTGATATTTCACTTTCAACATTATCTTGAATAAACCTTCTTATTGGTCTAGCTCAATATTCCGGATTATAAGTTTTTGTTAGCATATAAGCAATTGCTTTTTGATCATAAACAAAATCTTTTCAAATTTCTTTTAGCCTTTGTTTCAATTGTTCTAATTGAAGTTCAATTATTTTTTTAATAGATGTTTTATTTAATGGATTAAACACGATTGTTTTATCAATCCTATTTAAAAATTCAGGAGGAAAAGAATCTTCTAAAGTTTTTATTATTTTTTCTCTAATTCTTTCATAATCTTTAATTATTTTTGCTTCTTTATCATCTGAAAGATTAAATCAGATTTGAGCAGCCTTTGAACTAAATTCTTCACCTCAAATATTTGATGTCATTAAAATAATAGTGTTTTTAAAATTTATTTTTCTTCATTTAGAATCAGTTAAAGATCATTCTTCCATTATTTGTAAAAGTATATTAAACACCTCAAAATTTCATTTTTCAAGTTCATCAAATAACACTATTAAGTAAGGTTTTCTTCTTACTTTTTCTGTAAGCATTCATCATTCTTCATATCATATGTATCAAGGAGCAGATCAGAGTAATTTTGATACAGAAGCCCTTTCACTATATTCAGACATATCAATTTTTATCAAAGCTTTTGGATCTCCAAAAAATTCAGCTGCCAAAACTTTTACAAGTTCCGTTTTACCGACTCAAGTTGGTCATAAAAATAAAAAGCTTCATATAGGTCTATTTTTGTCTGCAACTCAAGTACGACTTCTTTTTATTGAAGTCACAATTGATGATATAGCTTCATCTTGACCTATAATTAATTTTTTTAAATTTCATTCCATTTTTTTTAGTTTGTCTAAATCTTCAATACTCAAATTTTCTAAAGGAATATTTGTAATTTGGTGAACGATTTTTTGAATATCTTCTTTCGTTATATGGAGTCTTTTTGTACTAGGTACTACTGCTTTTGTTTTTTTATCTCTTATTTTATTTTCAAGTTCTTTTTGTTTCTCTTTAGCTATAATTGCCTTATGATATTGTTGAGACATTACAAAATTTTCTATATCTTTTTGTAATTTTTCAACTTCTATTTTCAAATCTATAATTTCCTCCTCATTATGATTATATTTCATACTTTTTGTACTACATGCTTCATCAATAATATTTATTGCTTTATCTGGTAAATGTCTATCTGTAATATATCTTACAGAATAATCTACTGCCGCAGCAATAGCCTCATCTTCGATATTAAGATTATGATATTCTTCAAAAGAATCTTTTAATCATTTAATTATTTCTTTTGCTAATTCGCTATTTGGTTCATCCACTTCAATTTTTTGGAATCTACGTTCTAAAGCAGAATCTTTTTCTATATATTTTTGATATTCATTTGAAGTTGTTGCTCATACTATTGAAATTTTTCATCTTCACATTGCAGGTTTTAAAATATTTGCGGCATCCAAACCTCATTCTCAAGATCAGGCTCAAATTATAGTATGAATTTCATCTATAAATAAAATAATTTCATTTTCTAATTTTGAAGCTTCATCAATAATTTGTTTTATTCTAGCCTCAAATTCTCATCTATACTTTGTACCAGCAATTACAGATCATAAATCTAGCAAAATTAAACGTTTATTTTGCATAGCAAGAGGAATACTTCATTCTATTATTCGAAGAGCAAGTCATTCTACTACGGCAGTTTTACCTACTCATGGTTCTCAAACAAGACATGGGTTATTTTTGGTTTTTCTGTTTATTACTGAAATAAGTCTTTCAATTTCTTTATCCCTTCAAATTATTTTATCTATTTTTCAATCTTTTGCTTCTTTTGTAAGGTCAATTCCAAAAAAATCCAAAGCAGGAGTTTGACTTTCTTCTTTTTTTGTAGACTGTTTTTTGTTTACAAAAAATGGATTATTTTCTGCTTCTTCCAAGCTCTGTCACATTCAAAATCAATATTCAAGCATAAATATATTATCAATTGGATCAAGAAATCATCATTCTTGATGTTTTTGTATAGCTGAATTTAAATTTGTTAAATTTTGTTCAACGTCTTTTGGATTAATTCACAAAAAAGTAAGAAAATCAATAAACCAAGGTTCATTATTTTTTAACATAGCAAGTAAAAAATCTTCTATTCAAGCCTTTTTTTTATTAAAAGAAGCTGTGATTTTTACACTTGCCACAATAAGATCTTTTAATCATTTAGAAATTCACTTGTATTCTCCTTTTCTTTTTTGATTAAATATATTGAATTGTTTTTGAGCAAGAACCTCTAAAGCAATTTTTTCATTTATTCAATAATTAGAAAATATTTCATAAATATTTCAAGTTTGAATTTTTATAGTTTCTAAAAAAATATCTTCACTTAATATTTCTGTATATCAATTGTTTTTTACTCTATTTTCAGCAGAGAGTAATACTTGTTTATATTCTTCGGTAAAATTTGAAAATATAGCCATAAAATTTAAGTTAAAAAGTTAAAAGTTAAATAATTTATAAAACATAAATATAGAAAAACTAGAAACCAGTTCTGATTAAGAATATTATTGTAAATTCTTTTTCTAAAAAGGATAATATTTCTTTTATTTTCCTTAGTTCTTAGTTCTCAATTCTAAACTCTTTCAATTATATCATTTTTTAAATTTAAAGCAAAATTGAGGGGTATATTTTATGATAAAAAGTTTTGACTTTTTTTAATTATATGTGATAAGATGTCCAAATAATTTTTTAATCATTTTTTTATGTTGAAACAATCAGAAGAAAATTTAACTCAAGAACAAATTTATAAAATTGATTTGTTTATTTTAAATATACTAAAAGAATGATTACTTGGACAAAATATTGATTTTATCGATGTTATGGATTATTTTGATGATCAAGTTATAATGGATTTAAATTGTAGTAAAGAGATTTTTCAAAGACGAACAATGTATAATTTTTGACTTTGATATTTAACCTTAAAAGAAATTAATAATGAAATAACAGAAGAGGATTTTTTATATAATATAATAATTCTTCTCTTGTATATAACCAATTATTGCCATT
>CAZFLS010000043.1:0-9045 GCA_964518815.1 uncultured Candidatus Peribacteria bacterium | reverse complement strand
TTTTAGAATAGCTTGAGCGAGTAGTTATTTAACTTGAGAACTAAATCAAACTTTTACTTGAAGTATTTTATTAGATTCTAATAATTGGCAAATGATATCTTGAATTATTGATTACCAATGAAAAAAAATGAAATATTATTTAAATGGAAATCTTATATGAATGAAAAATATTAATTTTTCAAATAATGTTTTTGTTTATCAAGAATGAAATGTTAATTATGATAATATTTGATTTTGAACATCGTCCAATGCTTTATTAAATTGATTTTTAGATGACATCAAAATTTATAACCGCGTTTTACCAGATGAGGAGATAAGACAACATGCGAAGATTGCAGGATTTTAGATTTAATAATTTTTTTGATTTTCCCTAAAACTAATTTATAATACCCACAATAAATTTCTAATTATAGTTTTCGCGTCTAAAAAACTAAAGATTTTTTTAGAATTATTTTTTTAAATTTGTTCCTTGATAAAATCTCGAGCTTCTTTAAGTCTTTTTAAGACTAATTCCTCATTTCATACTCAAACTTCTTTTGGATTAATTTTTAAGGTAAATATTCATTTATATCAAGCTTTTTTCAATTTTACAAAAAGACTTTCTAGTGGCATATCACCAGATCCTAAAAATAATTCTTTTTTATTTGTATTTCTGTCCGATAGAAATACATTCTTTATTGTATTTCATAAAATTGAGAATGTTTTTAATAAGTCTATTCCGCTTGTAATATCAACACTAGAAACACACAAAACAGTATCTCAAGTAATTTTTTTAATTGTATTTAATGTAGCATCTTTATATTCCGGTATAAAAAATAGAATAGTTCTTGGCTCTACATTTATTATACAAATATTTAAATCTGAAAATTTTTCTTTAACTTTTCAAATATATTCGGAAAACCAAGTAGTATCTTTATCTTTTCTAAAAGGAGGATAAAAATTTATATTTTTAACTCAAAGTTTTTTTGCAATAAGTAAAATATTATCAACTTCAGATTTATTCATTTTTCTTTCATAAGCAGTAATACTCAAAACAGGAACATTGAATTCATCGGAAAGTTCTTTAATATAATCTGCATCTGAAGTATCAAAGTTTGAATAATTTAAATCAAGATTTATTCAATCAAAAGAAGACTTTGAAACTAGTTTAAAAATTTTATGGAGTCAATATCATTCCAGTACGGAAGTTGATAATAAAAGCATGATTTATAAATTAGGAATTAAGAATCATAAATTTTAATTTTATTAAATTTTATTGCATAAATAAAGAAATGCAAGAAAAAATCATAACAATGTTATTAAGCTATTTTTTTGACTTAATTACACTCATGCCTCATATATAAGGTCTTAGAACTTCTGGGATTATTACACTTCAATCTGCTTGTTGATAGTTTTCTAGAATTGCAATAAGTGGTCTTACTGAAGGCAGTGCTGTATCATTAAGCATATATACAAATTTTCTGTCTCCATTTTTATCAATATATTTTACATTAAGTCTTCTTGCTTGCCAATCTAGAAAATTTGAAGCAGATCATGTTTCTCAATATCTGTTTGTACCTGGCATCCAAGCTTCTATATCAAAAGCTCTATATTTTCAAGCACTCATATCTCAAGTACAAATTGAAAGAATTCTGTAAGGTAACCCTAAATCTTTATGTAATTCTTTTGAAATTCAAAGCATCTCATCTTGAATAAGATTTGACTCTTCTATGTCAGCTTTACAAATAACTACTTGTTCAATTTTTAAAAATTCATGAACACGATAAAGTCATTTTGTATCTTTACCATAAGTTCAAATTTCACTTCTATAACAAGGAGAAAAACCACTCATTTTAATTGGCAAATCTTCTTCTTTTAAGGTTTCTCCAGCATAATAAGCAAGTAGTGATGGTTCTGCTGTGCCAATAAGGAATTTTTTTTCTTTTGCTTTTGATCCATCTACTTCCTGATCAGAAGTAGCAATTTCGTAGATATTATCTTCTTCTGGATTATATTGTCTTCATTTAAAATATCAGCTTCAAAATAAATAATCTCACTTAATTAAAGTAGGTGGTATAAAAGGTTTATATCATTTTTGAGACATTTTATTTAGAGCGTAATTCATCATTGCCATAACGAGCAAAGATCATTCATTTTTAAGATAATAACCTCTAAATCAAGCTGTTCTTACTCATCTGTCAAAATCAATAATATCTAGAGCTTCAGCTAATTCCATATGAGTTTTTGGAGTAAAATCAAATTTACGAATCTCTCACCATTTTTCAGATTCTACATTTCCTTCTTCACTTGATCCAACTGGAGTATCTGGAGATGGAATTGTAGGAACTTGTACCATAATATTCATATAAGAATCTTCTATTTTCTGTAAATCTGTTTCCATTTTTGTAATTTCCTCTTTAAGTTTTTTACCCGCTTCTATATCTTCAGGAGTAGGCTTTCCAGATTTTGCACGACTTGCAATTTCATTTCTTGTAGTTCGTAATTCTTCAACTTTTGTAATTAAAAATCTTCTTTCATCATCAATTTTAATCAATAAATCAATATCAATTACTATATTTTTTTGTTTTGCAGCTAATTTAACCTTATCTGCATTTTCTCTTATAAATTTTATATCTAGCATATAAAAATTGGGGTTAAAAATTAAGGATATTTTTTTGAAATATTTAAAAGATATACTGTTCTATTCTTGAATTTTAAGCATATGATAAAGGAAAAGAATATATTCAAAATCTTTTTCTTTTAAATATTGAGTAATATTTATTTTATGCTAATTGTACTATGTCATATCTATGAAATATATAACATATTTTCTTTGGTTATTATATACAAAACACTAATAATCAAAATCTTTTTTAAAAATCTTAAGCTTGTTACTTGCAACTTTTAATTATCATCATTACACCATCATCTGGATCAATTTGAATAATTTTATATTTTATTTTATTTATAGCCAAATACTCATAAAAGCTAGCCATTTTGTCTTTAAATTTTATTACATCATCTATTATTATAATTCAATTTGGAATAACTTTTGGATAAATTAATTCAAAAAAATCTTTTGTTCTTTTTTTCATTCAATCAATAAAAACAAAATCAAAATCAGATTCTTTAATTTTTGGGATATAAGAAATAGCATTATCACAGATTAGTGTGCAAATTTTTTCAAGTCATACACATTCAATATTTTTTATCGCTTGATCGTGTGAAAGTTTGCTAAATTCAATACTTGTAATATGTCCTTTATTTTTAGCAAGAGCAAGAGCAATACAAATTGTAGAATATCAATTCGCTGTACCAATTTCCAAAGCCTTCTTACATTTATTTTTAGCTATTAAATCTTGCAAAAATTTTACATTTGCATCTGTTATATTTGGAATTTCATTTTGAATTCAATACTGCCTAAGCTCTTTTAGAAATTTTTTTATATCCATTTTAAAATTTTGATATTATAATCTTTTATAAACTCATCATCTAGTATCTATATTTAATATTTCAATATCCTCTGCATTTTTTCTAAAAATTATTCTAATTTTTCATTTTCTTAATCTATATAAATCTTTATATCATGATAATTTTTTAATATCATAATTGAATACATTATTAAGTAATATATCTTTTATTATTTCTTTTAATCATAAAATATGAGAGAAATTATCTAATTGTTTTTGCCATCTTTTAACCATTTTGTTTTTCCAAATAAGATAAAATTTCTTTAGTATTTACTCATTTTCAAAAATCAACTATTGTTTCCCATCAATCTCAGTCTAAATTTAATAATTGTTCTTCCATACTTAAATCACTCCATTTTATAATAGTATAAGGAGTAAATTTTTTTGCTATTTTGTCAGGAACTTCTACACTTACAATTGCCATATTTATGTATTTAAAAACTAATTTATTTTAATTATATATTTTTTCTAAAAATTACAACTTGTAAATTATTACTTTTGATTTTTGACTTTTGTATTTTTACTTTATACATTCCTTTCTTTACTAGTAAATAAATTATTTTTAACAATTGTAAATGCTTCATCTAATTCATAAGCAACTCAAGTTTCTTCAAACTCTTTTTCTGATTCTAAAATATCCTGTATTTCTTCATAACTAAATCAAGCCTTTTTAAAAGCTTCTATATCTATTTGTTTTCCCATAATCTAAACATTAAAAACTAATTTACTTTAATTATATATTTTTTCTAAAAATTACAACTTATACTTTTCATGTTCAAAGAAAGCTTTACTAGTAAGAAAATTAAAGGGATTCCTCCGCTAGCAAGCGGAGGAATGACAACTCTTGTTTACTTTTAACTTTGTACAGACGTATTGCAATACATCTCTAACTTTTAACTTGATAACTTTGTACCATGTACTTATTTATATATCCAAGGAGCCACAGTATTGAGTATAAAACCTATTAAAAATAATACAACAAGTCATAATAAAACTTGTTTAAAATGTTTAATTGCATCTTCTTTTTTTCATTCAATAGACATTCTTATTCCAGATAAAACAAGCATAAAAATTCATGCAAGTAAAACTATGAATGTAGCATATTTTATAAGTCACGAAAGCATTTCTATCACACTTTCAAATCACGGTTTTATAATAACATTACACTTTCTTGATTCTGGAGGTCAACTACATTCTTCAGATCACGATAATCAAGGAATTGCTTCTGTGATAGTAACAGTCATAGGACCAGTATCTCATCATCAACTAGAAGCAAATTTTTCATTGCATGCTTGAATAGTTTTATCTCAAGATTTTCAATCTATCGAAGCTCAACAATATTCTTGTAATTTTTTAATATCATCTTGAGAATATTCACCTTTATCATTTGGCATTATTTGACCGAGGGTTCATTTGTTTAATTCATTATATTTTTCAACAATACCTTGAGTGCCTTTGTCTGTATTTCTATTATCAAAACGTTCTGAACCACTTGTAGAATTAGAATGGCTGTTTTCTCAATATGCATAATGTACTTTTATTATTGATAAATTCAAAAAGCAAAAACTCATCATGATTATCAAAAATATTTTTTTTAGAAATCCTTTTTTCATATTTAATTTTTAATTATTAATTAGTGTTATATTTTTTAATATATTTTTTTCTAATACTTAAGTTTAAGGGATTCCTCCGCTAGCAAGCGGAGGAATGACAATTCAAGTATACCTTTTAACTTTACCTTTCACAGGAATAACACATGATCATATATTTGTACATTACACAACAAAATCTACTAAATCTTTTAAGAATGTATAACTAGCAAGAAGTATTATTACAGCCAAGAAAGTATTTTTCAGGATTGCAATTCATTTTTTTGATTTTGCTTCGTCTCAGGAAGAGGTGATAAACAAAAATCAACCATAAATCAAAAAGACAATTACTGTAGGTCCGGCAAAAAATATTGCAAGATTCATAAGCTGAGCAAAAATTCATTGTCATGTTTTTATCTCTCATGTATAGGCAAATCTTGTCCATGCTTCTATTACTCATAAAAACACCAATCAAAATCCAGAATATAAAAATCTTCATTTTGCTTTTTTCCTTTTTTCTTCATCTCATTTTGACATTATCAAATTGATTCAAGCTATTATTAGCATTATGATGACCACTCAAGCAAGAAGAGCTTTTACAAAAGGTATTACTCAATCTCCCATTGTAAGATTCCAGTTTCAAAAATTTACAATAATATTTGACGAAGTTTCTAGATCTACACCTTTATATGTAGTACTTTCAGTTACATTTCTTGTTGCACCATCATTTTTACCAGAAAACATATCATAAAGTTGTCCTGGGATATTTATAAATAAAAATGCTAAAAGAGTATAATATAACTGATTTTTTGATCATTTTAATTTATCTTCAGCTCACATAGCCATTATCATCTGTATTCAAATATATACTATATAAATAAGAATTACTCAACCTAAAATTAGTTTTATTGTATGTAAAACTGAAAATGATAAATTAGTTATTTCTGATTTTGTATTTCCTCATCATATAGGAACTATAGAAACATTTTTTATATTATCTCATGCAATGTTGGAAAGATCTACTACTTGAGCAAAAGAAAAATTGATAAATGATAAAAAAGTAAAAAATATTATCACGCAAAACATTAGTATTTCAATGACTCTTTTCATATCATTATACTTGGATTAAATTTAATAATTACTTTTTATTTTACTATGTACTTGATAACTTTGTACAGACAAGGCAACGCCTTGTCTCTAACTTTGTACTATTTCCTATTCATCATTAGTAAAATATCACATGTAATCTTCTGATTTTATAATTCATTGTTGTTCTAGTTTATAAGCTGAATTTTTCATTGTAATCATTCATTCTGAAGTTCACATTTCAATATTATTGTTTATTTGGATTAGGTCTCAACTTTTAATAAGATTTTTTATTCAAGATGTCATAAACATAAGTTCATGAATACCTACTCTTCATGTTTGTTGTCATTCAGAATTATAACTAGGAATCAATCTTTGTGATAAAACTCAAATTAAAGTATCAGCAAGTCTTACTCTTACTTGACTTTGAATATCTGGATTAAAAAATTGAATTGTACGATTTATAGTTTGAACACTTCAAGCAGTATGTAGTGTAGAAAATACAAGATGTCATGTTTCAGCAAGATTCATGGCAGCTTCTACTGTTTCTTTATCTCTCATTTCTCAAACCATTACTATATCTGGATCTTCTCTCATTGCTGCTCTAATAGCACTTACAAAAGAATATGTATCTCTTCAGACTTCTCTTTGAGAAAAAATGGAATTTTTATCTTTAAAAAGAAACTCTATTGGATCTTCTATAGTAATAACATGTTCTCTTCTTGTTTCATTTATTTTATCTAGCATTGAGACCATTGTAGTGGATTTTCAACTTCATGTAGGACCTGTAACCAAAAATAATCATTGTTTTGCTTTTATAACTTTTTCCAATCATTCCGGAAGTCATAAGTCTTCCATTTTTTTTGGCTCTCTTTCTATTTTTCTCAAAGAAAACCCAAGTTTTCATAATTTAAAATATCCATTAACTCTAAAAGGTGTACCATCTCTTGATACATAAGCAAAATCTACATCTCTTTTTTCATAAAATTCTTTAATTTTATTATTATCTCATTTAAATAATTCTTCAGAAAGTCTATACATTATTTCTTTGGAAAATATTCATGCTTGTTCTAGCTTTCAAAGTCTTCAATATACTCTAAATGCAGGATAATCTCATTCTGCTAAGTGGATATCAGATGCAACCTTTCTTATTCAATAAGCTAAAAGTCATTCAATATTAATTTGTTCTTGGTATGGCATAGTAGTAAATGTAAAAGTGTAAAAGTGTACAATTGTACAAATATATAAATGTAAAATTTTTTAATTAGCTATAAATTATTTACTAATCTTTTGTGTTTGAAACATCTCAATCATCTTTTGTACCTTATCCTCCTCTGTTGCAATTTTTTTTGCCTCGTCAGTTTGTTTTTTTGCTTCTTTTTTTAGTTCTGCTATTTGAAGATTAATATCTTCTACTTTTTTCATTTTTGCCTCTCTTATTTTTTCATGTCATTTTAAAAGTTTATTTAATTTAGAAGTTGCTTCTTCAAGAATAATATTCGGATCGTCTGCTTTTGTCAAAAAATTTGATGAATTAGAAAGATTTCCTTTATTTTTACTTTCTTCAGGAATATTGTCAAAAGAAAAATTTTTAGTATTTTCTTTTTTTTCTTCATTTTTTGAAAATTCTTTAATATTTTTTTCTTCATCCTTTATAGGATTAATTTTTTCAATAGTATCAATTTCTTCCGGTTTATCTATTTCTAGTTTATCAGTTTTATCAAATAAAGAAGAAGTAAAATCTGTATTTTCCTTCTTTTCTTCTATAAATGTATTTTCTTCAGAAGTAGAAATTTCTTCTTCTTTACTGGTTTCATTTATTTTATTTGTTTCATCTAATAAAGAAACTACAGAATCTGGTATATCTTCTGCTTTTATTTGACTTATTCAGTCATCAATAATTAAAAAATTTCCATCCTCTTGATTTCATCAAGTTTGTTGATTTCAAGCGAGCTGACTAGTAGGAATACTAGTGGTTGAAATAGAAGAATTTTCTTCTAAAATAACATTATCAAAAAAACCCATATTTATTTTTGTTAATTTTTAAAGTAAAATACTTAACTTACTTAATCATTCTAGCATATATTAAAAATATTTGCAAAAAAAAAGATTATTCTTAAAATAAGAGAATATTAAAATGTTATAATGAAATGTTTTTTTACGCTTTTGCAATTTGGTATTTTCGCTTTTTTTTAGTTAAAGTATAAACCTTAAGCAAATATAAAAAAATATTAATTTTTATAATTTTTTATATTTTATATTTTAAAATCATTAACATGGATTACAACAAAGCAAAAGAACTTTTGAAACTTCAACAAGAAGCAAGTAAAATTAAAAAAGAATTATCAAATATTCATATTGAAGCAGAAACAAATTGAGTGGTTATGACTATTGATTGAGAAATGCATGTAGTTTCTGTAAAGATTGAGGATCCTACTATTCTACAGGATCAAAAAAAATTAGAGCAGTCTATTATGGAAGCCACAAACAAATGATTAAAAAAATCTCAAGAAATTGCTGCAGAAAAAATGAAATGAGTAATGTGAAGTATGTGACTTGATATTCCAGGAATGTAGAATATTTTTTAGTAAAAAAATTTTGTAGTCAACAGTAAGTGTTTGGTAATCGTGGTTTTTTAGATATATAAAAATTTTAAAAACAAAAAATTTTACTTAAATATATCAATATTTGTATCAAAAATTTCCCCTATTTTTTTGTTTAAATCTTTTCATAATCTACTAGAAGATAAAATTTGTTTTAATGCTTCTTTCATTTGTTTTTTGTTCATCTTTGTTTTTTCAAAATATTTTTTTAGTAACATTAAAATATCTTTTTTAGTTTTATTTAAAGATGTTTTTAATAAATTTTTTGTTTCTTTTTTGGTTTTAGCTAAAATTAGAGAAAGTTGTTCTGTTACTTTT
>CAZFLS010000042.1:0-9151 GCA_964518815.1 uncultured Candidatus Peribacteria bacterium | reverse complement strand
CTATAATATTCGACGAAAAAATTAACATGACTTGCTGTTTGGGGATTTTCCTCAATGTTCATAAGATCACTTAAACCATCTATCCGCGGATTAAAATAAAATAAATATTTTTTATCATTTATTTTGATTTTTTTGTTACTTACAACAGTAATCGGAAACCAACTGCCTCCATAGTAATTATCGTATATTGCTGTGCCGGTGGAGAAATTAATCTGCACTCAACCTGGCTGAAGCGATTTAGATGTACGACCACAGGTAAAAATCATCTCCATTGGTATTTCTTTCGTTTTAGACGTATAATATGGATGGTCAATGTCATTTACGACATCGTCCGGATGTTTAAGCTGAATGGAACATTTATCAATACTAAATTGAGAGATTAAACTTTTAATTTTGTTGCTTGGTAAATTTGAATAGCCAAAGCTATATATATCGGATTGGATAACGCATTCATAAAAATATTGATTAAATAAAATCTTTTTAATATGTTACCATTTTTACAACAAAATAAAGAAATTACAAGCCTTTCTTGATTTAAGTTAAAAGCTATTTCAAGATATTTTTTTGAAATAAAAAATATTCAAGATCTTGATAAACTTCAAGAAATTTTAAAATTTTCTAAAAAAGAAAAATTACAACTATTATTTTTATGATCAGGCACAAATATTTTATTTATATTTGAAATATTTGAGTGAATTATTATTAAAAACTCGTTAAAATGATTTAAAATAAAATGAGACATTTTGGAACTTTGAAGCTGAGAATTAATTTCGGTAGTTTCAAATAAATTATTAAAAGATTTTAAAAATAATTGTTTTATTTCTTGGATTTGATTGCCATGAACTATTGGCGGAGCAGTTATTTGAAATGCAGGAAGTTTTGGATTGGAAGTAAAAGATGTTTTTATTTGAGCTAAAGTTTTAGATTTAGCTAATAATCAAATTTTGGAAGTAGATAAGAATTTTATGAAATTTGAATATAGAAATTCAAGATTAAAAAAGAATAATAAATATTTTTTAATTTCAGCTAAATTTAGTATTAAACCTAGACAAAATGAATTTAATTTAGATCAAATTATAAAAAAAAGAAAAACTCAACCTTCATGATTTACTTGTGGATCATTCTTCAAAAATCCTACTTGAAATTTTGCATGAAAGCTAATAGAAGAGGTATGATTAAAGTGAAAAAAAAATTGATGAGCTTTTGTATCAGATAAACACTCAAATTTTATTATGAGCAATTGAAAAGCAACCTACAAAGATATTTTAGATTTAGTAAAGTTAATAAAAAAAGAAGTTTTTAAAAAGTTTTGAATTAAATTAGAAGAAGAAGTGAGAATAATAAGAAGTTAGAGACACACTACAATGCGTCTGTACAAAGCCATAAGTCAAGATTAGCACAAAGCACAAAGTTATTAAGTTAGCTAGTACAAGGCAAAGTTAAAAGTCAAAAGTAATTTATCATCTTCATTTTTTTGTTATCCCCATGTTTTTTGTTATCCCCGCGAAAGTAGGGATCCATAGTGACCAAAAGTAAAAAGTTAAAAATTAAAATATACAAATGTATAAGAGTTGTTATTTTTCCAGTAGCTAACGGAGAACCCCTTTAAAATCTCAGACTAGTAAAACTATTGTTTTAAATAGGATAATATAAATGATTTTTCATTATATTCAAAATAATATTAAAGTCGCGTCCGGAATTGAAAAATAAACAAAACTTGCATTAAATAAAAAATGTTTAAAATAAATATCTTTAACTTTCTTATTTATTTAAATTTAAAATGAATAATATTAATGAATTATTTGATCAAATAAATAATAAAATAAAAGAATCAAATAATATTGCTATTATTTCTCATAGGTTTCCAGACGCGGATACTATCTGATCTATTACAGCTTTTTATGAGGCTATGAAAATTAATTTTCCAGAAAAAAGAGTTGAAATAATTAATTTTGATTGAATAAATAATTCTTTATCATTTATTCCAAATTCAGATAAAATTATTAAAGAATTTAAGAAAGAAGATTATGATCTTTTAATTTTTTTGGATGTTGCTGTTTTGACTCATTCTTGATTTAATTGAAATTTAAACAATTTTATAAATGATATATTTGTAATAAATATTGATCATCATAAATCAAATAGTTATTATTGAAATATAAATCTTGTAGATATTAGTAGTACATCAGTTACTATAATTGTTTATAAATTTCTTAAAAATTTTAACTACAAAATAAATAAAAATATTGCAACATCGCTTCTTGCTTGAATTTATACAGATTCATGATCTTTTTGTAATCCAAATACAAACCCAGAAACCTTTTTTATTGCTAGGGATTTAGTATTAGTTTGATGAGATATACAAATAATTAATTCAAATTTATTTTTTAATAATAACAAATGTTTTTTAGATCTCTTGTCAATTATTTTTTGAAGATTAAAAGTAACAAAAGGTAATTTTGCAGTAAGTTATTTAACAAAAGATGATATGATTAAATGAAATTTTTGATATGAGGATTTAGATAGTATTGTTTGGAGACTTTGATTACTCGAAGGAGTTGATTATGTTTTATTTTTATATGAAAAATGAAATTTAGTTAAATGATCACTTCGTACAATAAATGATAATATTGATTTATCTCAAATAGCTTCCTTGTATTGATGATGATGACACAAAAAAGCTAGCGCATTTACTTTGGAATGAAAAATAAAAATTATAGATAGTAAAAATATTTGAATTGAAAAAAATAATGGAACTAAGTATTGTTTTTCGTATTAATGAGAAAATGTAGAAGTTAATCAAAGTGGTGCATGTTATAATTCTTCTCGACTTGTCGAGGAAAATTTCTTCTTGTTAGGATTGGTAATAATTTTAATGTCAGTATTTTATTCAAACATAAGGAATTCTCGCTTCGCAAGAATGACATAATTAAAACCGTGTACTAAATAACTTTGTACTATATAACTAAATAACTTTTAAATTATGACACAACTTCGTTTACAAAAATATTTAAGTCAAGCATGAATTTGTTCTCGCAGAAAGGCGGAGGAATATATTTTAAAATGATTAGTCTTTGTAGACAATGAAGTGGCAACTATCTGAATTTCGATTGACCCAAACTTAAATAAAGTAACTTTAAAAAATCAGATTATAGAAGAAAGAAATAAACTTGTCTATTATAAATTTAATAAGCCTTATGGTATTGTAAGTACATGTAAAAAAGATTGAGAAAATTCTATTTTAGACATTGTAGATGTTCCAGAAAGAATTTTTCCTATTTGAAGACTTGATAAAAACTCTACAGGTTTAATTATTCTTACAAATGATTGAAGACTTAGTAATTATCTTATACACCCAAGATATGAACATGAAAAAGAATATATTGTAGAAGTTTATGGTAAAATATCAGATGAGGCTTTGAATAAAATTTCAAAATGAATGATTATTTTATGAAAACAAACAAAAAAACCTCAAATAAATAGATTAAATTCATGAACATTTTCTATAATATTGAAAGAATGAATAAATAGACAAATAAGACGTATGGTAGAAAAAGCAGGATTTCAAGTAAAAAAATTAAGAAGAGTTAGAATAGAAAATATTTTGCTTTGAAATTTGAAAGAATGAGAATTTAAAAAATTCACTCCAAAAGAATTAAATGATTTATTTGAAAAAATATGACTTAGTAGACAATAAAAAGATGACTTAAAAAGATTTGAAAAAATTTTATTTTCTGGTTTTCGTTGTTCTAAATAATATAAAAATAGTTTCTAAATTTTAAAATTCTCTGATAATTTCTAACCATTTATTTAGGCCCAATTCTTCGGCACGCATATTTTCATTTAGATTAAGTTTTTTATAAATATCTAAAATTTCATCCTTTTTTAATTTTAGTCATTCTGCTAGATTTGAAATTAATTTTTTTCTTTTTTTAGCAAATCCAATTTTAATTATTTGTAAAAATTTTGGTATAATTTCTTTATTAACATTGTTTTTTGTATTAAAATACAAGACAGTAGATTCTACTTTTGGTTGTGGAATAAAATTTACACCTCAAACACTAACCACTTCCTTTATTTCATCACACATAAAATCAATATATAAACTTAATACAGAGTTTTTGTTTCAATTTACTTTTCTAATTTTATCTGCAACATCTTTTTGCATAAGAATAATCATTGATTTAGGATTATTCTTAACTTCATATAAAAAATGAAAAAGTATCGGAGATGTTATATAATATGGAATATTTGCTATTAAAAAATAATCCTTAATTTCTGGTTGATATTTTAAAACATCAATATTTTTAATGTTAAATTTTATATTTTTATTAATTTTTAGCTCTCAATTTTTAGCTCTCAATTCTAGTATTTCTGTCATTTTTTTATCTAATTCAATAAGCTCAAGAAATTTAGGATTTTGTATAAGAAGTTTTTCTGTTAAGGCTCCATATCATGGTCAAATTTCTATAACATTTTGTCATATTAAATTAATGTAAGTGGCTATTT
Source organism: uncultured Candidatus Peribacteria bacterium (assembly GCA_964518815.1). Lineage (GTDB taxonomy): Bacteria > Patescibacteriota > Gracilibacteria > BD1-5 > UBA2023 > CAYRGR01. The sequence goes on along the minus strand of CAZFLS010000042.1, from coordinate 4,642 downwards.
TTGATAAAATATCAATATTAATTAAAAAATTTTGTCCAAGAGATTTTTTTGGACAAATATTATATTTTTTTAAAATTTCAGAAGGGGTCATAATTTAGTTGCAGTTAGTATTTCCAGATTTGCGTCCGGATGTGAATTGAAATTTTTTACTTATTTTTTGCATCTTTAGTTTTTTTATTCCATTTAGCAGTTATTACTCATAATTGTCATAATAAAATATTAAATTTAAATAAGAAATTTTCATATTTTTCGTTTAATTTTTTTACAAATGTTTTTTTATCTTTTTCATATGATTCTTTTAAATTTCTTTGTACAATAAGCCATGCAACATCTTCATAAGCCTTAAGTTTTACTTTAAATAAAGAATTACATTTTCATCCATATGATTTTAATAAATCTGGTGTTTTTCAATCTGTTGTTAAGTCTTTTAATTTTAAATTTTCCTTTGTATCTTTAATAAATTTTGAAGCATATTGTATAGTTCAAAAATCACAAACTTCTTTATATGATTTATAAAAATTACCACCTATTCAAAATTTTTTTGTTATTTGTTCGTGCATTTCTTCTATTTTTATTTTTTCTTTAGGTAAAGACTCTAAATGACTTTCAATTTTTAAATCAATATCTGTAAATAAAACATCAAGTGCTGCTTGGTATAATCTATCGTGAGAATCTTCTCATTTACATATTAAAATCCTTTTTTTATCTATAGGATTTGGAATACTATTAGAAGGTTTATTAATACATGAATAAACAGCTTCTTTTGATTTGGAATATATTCAATCTATATTTGCAAAAATACTTGGTATAAACAGAGTACTTACCAATAAAATAATAGATAAATATACAACTATTTTTTTCATAATAATTTTTTAAAAAATCTTTTTAAAAAAGACTCTTTTTTAATTTTTTCATCAGGTTTTTTAGCTTCATTATATTTTTTTATTCCATACACAGAAGCTAATATTCATCATAAAATAAGACCAGTAACTATTGCATCGGCTTTTTTTATTCATTTTGTTGTTATTTTTTTTGCAAACACAACATTAAAGTTAAAATTTAAATTATTGGTTTAGTCATTCTAATTTATCAATTTTTATAGTTTTCGAATCAAATTTTAATTTTGGAATTTCTACAAGAAGTAAATTATTTTCCATTGTTGCATGTATTTTATTAAATGCTAAATTTTCTGGTAATATAACAGATCTTGAATATGGACCAAAAAAACATTCTTTAACCAAAATTTTTGCTTCTTCATCATAAAAAGTTGGTTTAATTCTTTCTCAAGAAATAGTTAAAATATTTTTTGAAATAGATATATCAACATTTTCTATATCCACTCAAGCAAGAGGCGCAACAATCAAAATAAAATCCTCGTTTTCTATAATATCAAGAGCAACTTGTCATACATTCTCTTCCAAAATATCACCTTCATTTATTTCAACAGAAATATTATCCTTTTCTTTCTTTTCAGAAACATTAAATATATTGAACATGGTTTAGAAATTAGAAATTAAAAATTGAGAATTTAGAATTGAAGTTTGAGAATTGAAAATTTTTAAAAAGTAAAAACACTTATTAATTTTTAATTTTCAATTGTTATAATCCTATTCATCTTTTGGTTTTTTGCAAATTTTTAATGTATATGATATTATTCATAAAATTATTAATAATAAGATAAAGATGAGATTATCTCAAAAACAAAAAATTTTATTTATAGACAATATGTGAAGTCTTTTGAATTCTTGAATACCAATATTTCAGGTTTTAGACATTATTTATTTTCAAACAAAAGCCAAAAATACAAAATCTTTATGTTTATTTTTAAAAAAACAAATAGAAGCTTGAGAAAATTTATTTAAAGCATCACTTAAAATACCAAAAGTATTTAATATTTTTGATGTAGCAATGCTTGAAGTTTGAGAAGCTACATGACAAATTTGAAAATCTTTTGAAACAATAGCAATAAAAGAGGAAAAAGAAATGGATCTAAAGAATAAAATCATACAGGCTTTAATATACCCAATAGCAATAATAATTATTACAATAACAATGATTACTGTGATAATGATTTATGTAATACCAAAAATTGAAGTAATGTATAAAGAATCTAATACAAATTTGCCAGCATTAACAGAAATAGTTATTGCTACTAGCCATTTTTTTGTTAATAATTGAATTTATATAATAATTTTCTTATCTGTATTAATATTATGATCTATTAGTCTACTTAAAAATAAAGAAATAAAATATTTTTTTGATAAACATATTCTTAAAATCCCATTATTCTGATGAATTATTAAAAAAAAGATTCTTATAAATTTTTTAGATTTTTTATCAATACTTCTTTCTTCTTGAATAATGATAAATAAAGCTCTTCTAATAATCAAAAATTGATCTAGTAATAATTATTTTGCGCAAGAATTTGAAAATATTATACAGGAAATAAAAAATGGTAAACCTTTAAGTAGTAGTATGGGGTGAGATTTATTAGAAATAAAACTAAAACAAAATTCATACAAAATTAGCAAAAATGAAATGAATATATTACAAGAAAGAGCAGAACTATTTCCTATAGAACTTTCTACCGCGGTAAAAATTTGAGAACAAACTTGAACTTTGGCGCAAATGTTACAAAAAACGTCTTTTAGATATACAAAAGAAATTGATAATATTGTTAAAAATCTTTCAACAATAATGGAACCTGTGATTATAGTTGTGATTGGTTTAGTTGTGTGAGTTATAGTAATGGCAATTTTGCTTCCATTTTTTAATGTGGCAAATGTTGTTAAGTAAAAAATTATTTAAATAAAATTAATAAACACTTATTTAAGACTAAAACTAAGAAAGTCCTGAATATTTTTTTATTTATAATCCTTAATATTACTTAATTCCATAAGTTTCATTGTTTGGTTCCAAATCATCAAATCCTCAATAATTGATCAAATTTTTCACATCATTATGCCTGGTATATTTCAATAATTTTTTCATATTCTATGATCTGTAACTCTATCTTGAGGAAAATTATAAGTTCTTATTTTTTCGCTTCTATCTCAGCTTCAAATTTGTGCAGATCTTTCATCACCAATTGCTTTCATTTTTTTTGCTTCTTCAAAAGCATAAACTCTAGTTTTTAAAATACTTAAAGCCTTTTCTTTGTTTTTTAATTGGCTTCTTTGATCTTGACATTCTACTACTATTCATGTTGGTTTATGAACCATTCTTATAGCAGATTCGGTTTTGTTTACATGTTGTCATCATGCTCAAGAAGCCCTACAAACTTGTATATCTAAATCATCATCTTTAATATCAATATCTATATCTTCAGCTTCGGGCAAAACTGCCACGGTAATAGCGCTTGTATGGACTCTTCATTTATTCTCAGTTTCAGGAATTCGCTGTACTCTATGTGCTCATGACTCAAATTTAAATATTGAATAAGCTCAGAATCAACTTATTTTAAAAACAACTTCTTTATATCAACCACTCTCGCTTTTTGATTCATCTAAAATCTCTACAATAAAACCTTTTTCTTTTGCAAAAAGCATATAAGAATTAGCTAATTCTTGTGCAAACAAAGCAGCCTCTTCTCATCAAGTACCCGCTCTTATTTCCAAAATTAGATTTTTATCATCATTTTTATCTTTCGGTAAAAGGGCAATTTTTAATTTTTCTTCAAGAAGTTCTATATTTTTTGAAGAATTTTCAATTTCTTCTTTTGCCATTAGAATAAGATCACTATCTTTTTCATTTTTTAAAATTTGTTTTGCTTCTTCAATATTTAGATAGGTTTTTTTATATTCTTTGTAAAGAAATACAGAATTTTCTAAATTCTTCTTTTTTTGCATTAATTCTTTTAATTTTTTTGGGTCAGAATAAACCTCAGGATTTGCAAGTTCCTTTTCTAAGTTTTCATATTCTGTAACCAAATTATCAAGTTCAAATTTCATAAAAGTTTAGATAATTTATTATATTTAAATTTAAAACAATTTTAGTAAAATCTAAAAAGCAATATGCAAAGCATAATATTGAAACTTCAAATAAAGTCTAATTATTTTTTTGACTTATTTGCTTTTTTTTATAATCTAACGACATTAGTTTTGATCTTTAGATTTTTCAAAAAACCAAAAACTAAAAACCAAAAACTATTTTGCCCAGATGGTGGAATTGGTAGACACGTGGGTCTCAAAAACCCATGAGCTTACGCTTGTGCGGGTTCGATTCCCGCTCTGGGCACCATAATTATGAATAAATTAAAAAATTAAGCCTTCATTTAAATAATTTAAAATTAGAAATTAGAAATTTATCCATATCTTCTTTTAATTTTGCCTCAAAAGTAAGTTTTATTTTTTTTATAGGATGAATAAAACTAATTTTATAAGCATGTAGTAATTGTCTATTAATTCAATATTTTTTTTGTAAAAAAGAATTTTCTTTTTTATTTCAATATATATTATCTCAAATAATTGGATGTCATACTGAAGATAGATGAACCCTAATCTGATGCATTCTTCATGTTTCAAGTTTACACTCTACAAGACTAAAATTATTAGAGACACTTTCTTTTATTACCTTAAAATGTGTTATTGCTTTTTTTCACAAGATTTCGTCTATTTTTAACTTTTTTTCGTTTTATTTCTTT
>CAZFLS010000041.1:0-9172 GCA_964518815.1 uncultured Candidatus Peribacteria bacterium | reverse complement strand
ACTTAAGGGATTCCTCCGCTTGCTAGCAGAGAAATAACAAATGGAAAAAAGTATTCTTGTTTCATAAGTAAGAATGACCTTTAGTTATATATTTGTACATTTTTATATTTATACACTTATCCTCTTCTATGTCAAAAAAAAAGAAAATTCCACATGCATTTAGTTTACATGATAAATATTTTTTAGAAGCAAAAAAAATGGGCTACAGAGCAAGAAGTGCTTTCAAATTGATAGAAATACAAGAAAAGTTTGGTCTAATAAAACCTTGATTTAATATTTTAGATATTTGAGCTGCTCCTGGAAGTTTTTTACAGGTAATTTCTCAAATTATAAAAAATAATTGACAGATTGTCTGAATAGACATTCAAAAAATAGAAAAATTCTCACATCCAAATATTATTTTAATTCAGGAAAATATAAATAATAAAGAGGAAATTTTGAAAAAATTAGAATATTATAAAATAACTAATTTTGATCTTATTACCTCAGATATTGCTCCAAGTACAACTGGACAAACTGGAGTAGATCAATATAGAAGTGTAGAGTTAAATCTTTCCATTTTGGATTTAACTTCTGCCCTTTTAAAAAAATGAGGAAATTTATTACTTAAAGTTTTTGTGTGAGAAGATATTAATGACTTAATCAAACCAATAAAAGAAAAATTTTTAGTTCTTAAAAGACTTAAACCAAAAGCTTGTAGAGATAGAAGTTTTGAAGAATATTTTATATGTTTAGGGAAAAAATAGGGAAATTTTTTCACGTCCGGACACAAGTCCGGACGTGACTCACTTATACTTTCCTATTTAAACAAAGCTTAACTAATAAGAAAGTCGGAGGGATTCCTCCGCTTGCTAGCCGAGGAATGATAAAAAAGTAACTGGATAACTTTGTACTCTGTATTAACTATTTTAACAATTCATCAATAGCTTTTTCAAAATTTTCTATAGGATATGCTCATCATATTACAATATATTTTCAAGTTTCATTATTAATTATCACTGTTCAAGGAGTACCTCTAACTCATAATTTTTGTCATTCTTCTGTATCTGCATCAAATTTTGCAATATTTTTATTTGAATCAACACATGCTTTAAAATCTGATTCATTAATTCAAATTTCCTTTGCTAAAGGTACTAAATTATCTTGACTAAAACCAGATCCATCTTGTGATTCAGTTGTTCTTTCAAAAATTTTTGAATAATAACTAATATATTTTTCTGCTCATCATAATTCTCATACACAAAGTGTAGCATTTGCTTCTGCTTCAGAATTTTTATGAGGTACTCAACGATAATTTTTAAAAATAGAATTCAATTGATCTCAATATTTCTCGTGTAATTTCTTTATAACTCAATTTCTATATTGTCTTATACAAAAAGGACATTCTAAATCAGAATATTCTACAAGAGTAATTTTTGATTCTTTATTTCATTCAATATAAGCTTTATCTTTGATAGCAGCTATTTCATCTTTTGTAAGAGTTTCTTGAGTATTGTCAGTTTGAGTATTTGTATTATTTACATCTCATCATTGTTGTTTATATTGGCTTATAAAAGATTCTATTTGTTGAAGTTGAACTTTATTTACAATATTATAATTATCTTTTCCTCAAACTTTAGCATATTCTATATCCATAATTTTTTGCTCTACTTGAAGAGCAACCTGATTTGGAATAAAATAATAAATTACTCATAGGATAATAAGTGTAGCTATAATAATAAAAAGTATAACAACACCTGAACAGTTACATCTGCTACAACTACCGTTTTTTACAGTAGTATTATTTTCTGCAACAGTTTCTTGAAAAGAAACCTGATTTTTATTTGATTTAGACATAAAACATATATTATAAAATAAGTAAAATTAGAATATTCAAATTTTTTTATAATGCAAATTTTTCAGGTTCTTTTTTTCTATAATATATTTTGATATATAATTTAAATTAATAATTTTTTTATTATATTTAATAATAATGCTGATTATAAAATATTAAATTTTTTCCTTCAACTTGTGACTTTTAACTTGTAACTTGTGACTATTATATTTTTTCTTCTAACAAATTTAAAGTATTTTTAAATATTTCATTTTCTAATTCTTTGAGTTCGTCCTTTTTAAAATCTGAAAGCACCCAATCTGCAGGATCATATTTTTCATCAAATCAAACTCAAATTTTTATTCTTTTAAACTCTTCACTTCAAAAAACTTTTATAATAGATTTTATTCCATTGTGTCATCAATCACGTCATTTATAACGAAAACGCACTTTACCAAATTCCATACTTATATCATCAAAAATTACACAAATATCTTTTTTAAAATCCAACTTATAAAAATTACAAATACTAATAATATTTTCTCCACTTAAATTCATATATGTAGTTGGCTTTAAAAGGATAGTTTTTTCTGATTTAAAAACTCATTCAGAAACTAATCATTTAAATTTTGAATCCTTAAAATCTTCAAATTTCCAAAGATCTTTTAAGTAATCTATAAGCAAAAAGCCTACATTATGCCTAGTTTTTTTATATTGTAATCCAGGATTTCCAAGTCAAACAATAAGTTTCATTTAATGAATTTATTATATATAAAGTAAAACAATATCCTAAACTACTTAGTAAATAAGTACATTAAAAACATATGCCTAAATAAAATTGATTAACGCTTAGCTAAAAGGCTAAATTAATCTTACATAAAGCATTTTGAAAGCAAAAACATCGAAAACTAAATCTCTGTTAGGTATATTAAATTATGTCTAAAAATCCTACCGCAAGACAAAATATACCTAAAATAATTATTATAATAGGAACTATGTTTAATATAATCTTATTTTTAATAAGGTACTTTGCCATTCATAAAAAAAACTTTGGAACGATAAGTAGCAAGATACCTTTAAAAAAAGCAATCCATCCTATTATAGTAATAATAACTGTAAAATTAGCTTCCCAAATATTATGGGATATTATTAATAAATAACCCATAAGTATAGCCAATAATGCGCTTACAAAAGTAATAGCAGTATTACCTATATATTCTTCAAGCATCTTTTTAAGTATTTGCTTATCCAAAATAATACCTACACCGAAAGCAAAATATACTAATCATAATACTTGAAAAATTTGTATATCACTCATAAAAAATATTATTAAGAAATAAATTTTTTCCAGAGTAACATTTACATTTTATTCTTTATTCAGAAAAAACAAGTAAAAAATTTAACTTTATATTCATTTTATCTTTTTAAAAAAATCTTTAAAATAAACTTGATTTTAAAATTAGCATCGATATAATGAAGATGCTAAGATAGTTATTCTTATTTTATTTCTTAACTTTATAATATTATGTTTAAAGGTAAAGTTTATTATTATAAAAATATAAATGGGAAAGAAGATTCTTTTGAACAGGAATTTGATAATCCTAGAGAATATTATAATTTTATAGAAACCAATCCTGAATATAATATTACTTTTGATAGAGGTTTTTCAAATTCATTTAGACAATTCCATAATTTAATGGAACATATAGTAGATAGAAAATTTGATCAATTACTACTTGACAGTGATGAAGTAAAACAAGAAAAAATGAATTCTAAGCTTCCCGCTTGAGTGGACTTAAATAAGTATAGAAAAGATTTATTAAAAATTAGAGAAGATAAAAAAATAAAAGAACAGGAAAGATATGAATTACAGATGGCTAAAAAAGAATTGGAATCTTATCTAAAAGAATTTGAGCATGATGAGAAAAAAACAAAAGATATCAAAGATGATATCAAAAAAATTGATGCAAGATTAAAAGAATTATCTTAAAATTATATTTCCCATTTATATAAAAAGCCCGAGGATTCGGGCTTTTTGGTTAGTTTTTAAATTAAAATTAGTACTCACGATTATAGCCTTTGCTTTTTAAATAGCCTTTGCTTTTTAAAAAGCAATTCTAACAGAAAAATTTGAATTAATATATTAACTCAATCTTCTCATTTAAGAAATTATACACAAAATATTTTTCATCTATTACCAATTACGATTATAATTTTGTGCTTTTTATTATTGATGATTATCAATAGTAAGTACATAAAGAATATCTATGTCAATTTCACATATAGCTCAAAACTGGTCATTGATACGGAAATACTAAATTTTTATTTTTTTATCAAATTAATATTTTTTGTTTTTCTAATAAGTCATGATTTGTATATAATCAACATTTTGGTCAAAAAGAAATCCTGTATCATAACTCATTATAATTAATAGGTTCTCTTTCTTTAAAAATTAAAAGTTTATTTAGTGCGTAATTTATTAATCGATTTTCAGTAATTTTATACTTACATACCGACAAAAATCTTCATACAAAAAGTCTTTTCATCATCACATGTCATTTTCACAAATAACATAGAATATTGAGATATTTATCTCTAAATTAGGTATATTTTAAAGGAAAAATTAAAGAAATTTATTACTATCTAGGAAAAAGTGTCACAGATTTTTGTATAATTTTATATTTTATGATACACTTAAATTAGTTTTGTAATTAAAATAATTTTAATTTTTAATTTTAATAATTATGGCAGGCGAATTACCTAACTCTCAAAACAGAGAAACTAATAAATTTCATCATTCTTTAACAGAAAAAAAAGTAGTAAATAAAACTACTGAACAAGAAGTAAAGTCTTTAAAAGAATCTTTACCTTGACACAAATCACTTAAAGAAATCTTAGATACTCCAGAAATGTTTAAATTTAGATTAAATGAATTAAACTTTAGTCTTAATATAATTGAAAAAATTACTGGAAGAGAGCTGGCTAATAGAGTTGAGGGTGTTTGAAGCCAAAGAATAGGGAAATTTGATATTTATTTTAATAGGGCCCTATACCTATTACAATGATTAGAAAATAGTAGATTAGATTTTTCAAAAAATCCAGATCTTTATAATGAATATATAAAAGCTATGAATAAATATCTAACTTTATCGAAGAAATTATATTAAGGATAGGGAAAATAATTTATTTTTTATAACTATGCGTAGATAAAACTTATAATAACATAAAAAGTTTTAGTATAAAATATCCTTTTATCTTCCAAGTTCTTCCTTCACCTCCTCTCTCAAATCAATATGTAATTCTTTTAGTTGTGCATCATCAACAAAACTTGGAGCATTCATCATAGTATCTTCAGCTTTACCTGATTTTGGAAAAGCATAAATTTCACGAATATTTTCTTCATTTTTAAGAATCATTAAAAATCTATCTACTCAAATAGCAAAACCTCAATGTGGTGGAGCTCAATATTGAAATGCGTTATATATTGCTCAAAATTTTTCTTTTACTTCTTTTTCTCATTTTCAAACAAGTTCAAAAGCTTTTATAAGAGTTTCTGGATCATGATTACGAATTGATCAAGATAGAATTTCATATCAATTACAAGAAACATCATATTGCATACCATAAATATCAAGTGGATTTGGATTTTTTAGTCACTGTAATCATCAATGTGGCATAGAAAAAGGATTATGTTCAAAATCAAGTTTTCAGTCATCATCCATTTGATACATTGGAAAATCTGTTATCCAACAAAAGGCTAGTTCATTATTATCAGCAAGTTTACATTTATCTCTTATTGCCAATCTTACTGCTCATAAAACTTTTGTCACAAGTTTATATTCTCCTGCTCCAAAAAATATCATATCTCAAACTTTTGGATTAAGTTTTTCTTCTAGAGCTTTCATTTCAGATTCATTGAAGAATTTAAGTATTGGACTTCTAGGTCAATCTTGCTCATAAATAATATAAGCTAATCATTTTGCTCATAAAGATTTTGCAATTTCTGTAACATCATCAATTTCGGATCTACTCATTGTTTTTCATTCTAACTTCATTGCTTTTACTACTCATCATTCATCCAAAGCACTTTTAAAAACACTAAATCCAGAATCTTTAAAATTAGTACTAAAATCTTCAAAATGCATATCAAATCTTAAATCTGGTTTATCTGAACCATATTTATCTATAGCTTCTTTATGAGTTAATCTTTCAAATTTTTCAAACTTCATTTTTTTATCTGGAGAAAGGTTTATAGCAACATCTTTAAAAAAACTTTCTACAATCATAAAAATATCTTCCTGTTCTACAAAACTCATTTCACAATCAATTTGATAAAATTCACAACTATGCCTATCTGCTCTAGGATCTTCATCTCTAAAACAAGGTGCAATTTGAAAATATTTATCAATTCAACCTACCATTAAAAGTTGTTTGTATTGTTGTGGAGCTTGAGGAAGTGCATAAAATTTACCTGGATTTATCCTTGATGGAATAAGATAATCTCTCGCTCATTCTGGGCTAGAAACTGTAAAAATAGGAGTTTGTACTTCTATAAATCATTTTTCATTAAACCAATTTCTAGTAAATAAATTTAACTTATTTCTAAACTCTATATTCTTAAAAATTTTTGATCTACGTAAATCCAAAAATCTATATTTAAAACGAATTTCCTCTCAAGCATCACAAAAATCAGATATTTCAAAAGGAGGAGTTTTCGATTTTGTTAAAATCTCTGCTTTAAAAATAAGAACCTCTATTTCTCATGTTTGAAGTTTTTCATTTTGCTGTCAATCTGGTCTTGATCTTACTTTTCAAGTAAGTTTCACCACATATTCAGACCTAAAACTATCTGCTAATTTCCAAGTATCCTCATTATCTTGAGGATCAAAAACAACTTGAGTGATACCATATCTATCACGTAAATCTATAAAAATAATTCCTCAATGATCACGACGATTTGCTACCCATCAAGATAAAATAACTTCTTGTCCAATATGAGATTTATTTAATTCAGAGCAAGTATGTGTTCGATACATAATAATTAAAATTAATGAATAAAAAGATTAAAATTAATACTTTAAATTTAATTTTGCATCATTATATAGATTTGACTTAAAATTCAAAAACTATTTACAAACAAAAAGGATAATATTTTTTAGAAAATCAAATTTATTTTAAATTATTTAATAATTCTATTAATCATTTTTTTGAAGTAATATTTTTATTAGTTTTAAAAAGGTAAGCTTTATAATTTTATAAACTAAAACCCATATTCTATAAAAGTTTCTCATTTTAAAATTTTTTCTAAAGCTAATTTTACATGTGGTGCAGTATCTTCTGATAAGTTATCTATTGAAAACCATTGTGCTTCACTTGCTTTATCAGGTTCATTATTTTTTGGTTCGCCATCAAAATTTTTTACATAAAAAAAGAAAGAGATTCTTATTTTTCATGTATGATCTTTAAAATGCATAACAAGTGGTTTACTTAAATTTTCTTTTCTTAAGTCAATTCCTATTTCTTCTTTTGTTTCTCGAATAGCACCATCAACTATTTTTTCATTTTCATCTAATCTTCAAGCAGCTCAAAACCACGTACCATCCATAAAACTAGTATTGGCCCTTCTAATTAAAAATACTTTATTATCCTTAATTAAAAAAGTATGTACTACTATTGGTAAAATTGCATGTCACATAATTTTATTAAGTTATATTTTATAAACTGTAAACCTAGAAAAACCGGAAAACTAATTATGATTAAGTACAATTTAGAATTTATCTTTTTTTCTTTAAAAATCAATAATAGTTTGAAAAAAAAGCAAAATTTTATAAAATCTTTGTAAATCAACTACAAATTATTACTTTTACTTTTTTCTGTACATTTATACAATTTTACACTTTAACCCAATTTATTATGGAAAATCATTTAATAAGTTCAAATTTTTGAGACAATTGAACTTGATTTATGTTAGAATTATTGAGTTTTTATATTCCAATTATTACTTACGTAATAGCTTTAATAATTGTGTTATTATGTTTATATTTTTTAAAAAACTATAGAAAAAATGTAAAACTTATTTTTGAAAATATTTTATTACTATATAAAAATTTTATTCACTGGAATATTTCAAAATTAATAATTGCTATATACTCTACTATTTTATGATTTATTTTTTCTATACCATTTTTAGCTATGTGTATATATTTTATATATAAATTATCAGATAAATTTGATCCGAAATCAATCGATTTATTAATGTACACTTGATCTATAGATTCAAATTTAATAACAAGTTTTGTAGAAAATATTTGGACAATATTTGGAGTAATTGTTTCGCTTATATTAATAGTATGTCTTTTTATTTTTACTTTTATGTACTGATATTTTTTATTACAAAATGTTTATAAATCATATATTGAATGAAAAAGACTTTGATATTTAAAAAACTTTTATTTTTCTTGAAAATATATGTGGAAGTATTTATGAACTTTATCATGGGTTGCATTATATATGTTAATACCCTTATGAATTTGATTACTATGATTTATTGTACTTGCTATTTTATGATTTTTTTGAATAATAAATGAAAATATGACATTTATAGAAAATATGATTTTATGATGATCAACTATTATTTTTTTTATTTTATTATTTGTATTTTTTATTTATCTTTGAGTTCGTCTTACATTCTCTTATATTGCACTTTTATATACAAAAAAAGTAGTACAAAACACTTCAGTTTATATAAAAGAAAGCTTTAAAATATCAAAGTGAAAAGTTTTAAAAATTATTTGATTGATAGTACCAGTAACATTGGTTATTATCTGAGTACAATTTCTATTTAATAAAATGCCTTTTAACTGAAATTTATGGAATTTTATATTAGACTTAATTTCCTTTTTTACTATCGAATGAATTAGTTATATGACTTATATGTCAGTATATTTACTTTTAAAAAAAGAAAAAAATTTATAAATAAAAATCCTCAAGTAAACTTGAGGATTTTTATTTTAGGAAACATTATTAAGTTACTCATGAAATATTAGTGCTATTTACTATTTCATTAATAATATTTTCTTTGCTCAATAATTAATTAGGTTCATTTATTTTTTCTTGAGTAATGCTTTTTAATTCTTCTAACATTCATTTTATTTTTTCATTTTTTGTTGAAGAAATTAATTTATCTATTTTTTTCAGTAACTTAGTAAAAAATTCTTGTTTCTTTTCTGTTTTTATTGAATCTAATTTTTTATTAAAAGTGTCCAGTGTTTTTTGTGGTAAAAATTTTTTGATTTGCTTTTTAATTTCATCTTCTTTTGGTTTATTTGTATCTGATGGTTTCTTCATTTCATTTTTGAC
>CAZFLS010000040.1:0-9177 GCA_964518815.1 uncultured Candidatus Peribacteria bacterium | reverse complement strand
CTGCTAGCAAGCGGAGGAATCCCTTAAGTTGAATACTAAAATAATTTAATTGAGCACAAAATTGTCATGTTGCCATCATTATTTGTACGATTATTCTATTTCTTAAATTTAATATATGAATTCAATTGAAATTATAAATAAAATTAAATTTTTTGTAAAAGAAAAAAATAATAAAGATTTTCATAATTTTATTTTTTCTTTAAAAGAAATAGACCAAAAATTAGCAACAGAAATTTTTTGAATTATTTATGATTATACCAATTGTTTTAAAAACTCAAATGTAACTGCAGAAATTTTTGATATATCCTGAAAATTAATGGAATTTTGAGTTATTCAACATGAATATATTTTATCAAAAAATAAGAAGGACATTTTTCAAATTAAGCTTTTTTGAAAAATTTTAAAAGAAATTAAGTTTTATAAAGATTGAAAAATAAATTGAGCGATTATAAAAAATAATATTATTCAAGAATATCAAAAAAATATTTTTATATCCAAAAAAAATTGATGTTCCAAACTTGTTAAAGACGAGATGATAACTACAAAGGATTTTCGAAATGAAAAAAAATTAAACTTAGATTTGATTGAATTTAATATAAAAAGTATTGTTAATGATATTTTTATTACTGTTTGATGAGTGGAACTTTCTTTTTTGATTTTGGAATTAGATATGGAAAACAATAATAAATTTCAAATTTTTTTGTGATCTAAATATTATAATTTTCCAAAAATAGATTTAATTAAAAAAGAACTACAAGTTGACAATGAGGGCTATTTTTTTTGTAAAAGTATTGATATTGTTTTACAAAAAATAATAGATTTATAAAGAATATTAATTGCCAAAAAGATGGCAAAAAGATTTGACTTTCTAAAAAAATATACTAGACTTTTCGGGTATTAGAAAAATTTAAGTAAGAACAACCTAAAAAATTATTTTCTAATTTATTATTTATGTCTATACAGCAACGAAGTAATAACTCTTCAAGTAGCTCATCAGGTAAGTTTATTTTTATTTTAATAATTGTAGCAGTAATAATATTTGGTACCTATATATTTTATAATTCAAAAAAAAGTGTAGATTCATGAAAAATGGAAGATAGCAGTAAAGAAATGCAAACTTTAGAGCAAGCAAAAAAAGCTAGGTATGAAGCAGAAAAGAAAAAAATTGAAGAAGAAAATGTAAGATATGATTTTTATAACGAGGCTGTTGAAAAATTAGATGAAAGCATATGTGAAAAGGTAGTTGGTAATGATAAATTGAAAACGGAATGTTTTGATAATGTTTATTCAGCTAAAGCAGACAAAGAAAAAAATATTTCATATTGTAAAAAAATATCAAATGTTGAATTTAAAAATAATTGTGAGAAGATATTTTATTATGATGAAGCTTTAAAAAAATGAAATAAAGCCATATGTGAAAAAATTGTTTGAGATAATAAATATAAAAAATCATGTATTGAAAATATTATATTTACAAAAATTTCAGACAAAAGTTATACTTGAAGTACAGAAATATGTAATACTCTTCAAAAGGATAGTAAAAATTTATGTGTAAAAACTATAGAAAATAGAACTAATTTTACAAAAACAGCCCAAGCTATTGAATCTAAAAATATTGACGTATGTTCTTCTATAACAGATATATCATTAAAAAAAATATGTAATGATTCTATCAATTATTCACTTGCAATGAAAAGTCAGAATATAGTTGACTGTAAAAAAATAAATGATTCTGCCAAAGTAAAATCATGTGAATCTGAAATTATTAATAATAAAGATGATACTTTAATACAGCAAGCTAATACAGGGCTAAATGTAACCCTATGTAATCAGATCTCATCTGTTAATAAAAAAACATCATGTTCAAATAGTGTATATTTAAAACTTGCCATAAAACAAGTAAATATAGAATTATGCTCAAAAATTAATGATGAAACAATGAAGAAACAATGTAAAGATGCTATAAATTATATGAATTCACAAAAAAAATAAATAAAAACAAATTTATCTTTTAACTATTATATTATGAGAACAATTAAAGTAATAATATATATTGTACTTGGCTTTTCATTACTGTTATGAGGTTTTCATTTTTCTTTTGCAGATACTATACAGTTATCAGATCATGCACCTGTAATATGAAGTATCATTACTCAAAATGCCTGAACTTGAATTTTTAATTTTAATGATCCTGATTTAATGCCACACGAGGTAATTATTGACTGAAGTGGAGGTTATATTTTTACTTGAAGCTTTTTCCTTACAGATCTTAATAATTGATGAACTACTAATAATTATTGATGGGTAACTTTTAACTTTTGACCAACTTTATCTTGAGGTATTAATACAACTTCATATAGAGCTAAATTGATTACAACGGTAAATCCAGATGAACTCACAATGACTTGATTTGCTTGGTCAAGCTGAGCTTGATGGATATATTTTTGAGAAATGACATTATCAGATTGAACTACTACTAAAATTACATACAATAAAAATAGATGAAACTTTTCTGGGTATGCTTGGAGTGAAAATTTATGATGGATTCCTATGAATTGATTAAAAGTTGATCTTAACCCTCCTACACTTTCTGGTAGTACTATTTTTGCCGCGAGTAGTAGCAAACTTATTACTATCGAAGATAATAGTCCTATATCATGATTATATAAACTAGAAATAACTAATTGGGATAATAATGCTTATAAGATACATACCTGAACAACTCTTAGTTTTACACATGATTTTAGAAAAGCAAAATCTTATGATGCAATATTAACTGATCCATCTTGAAATAGTAGATCAATTAATTCAGCTTTTACAGTAGTAGCTAATGAACCCGCCACACTTGATACTACTACTAATATTGGTACAGATCCAATATATTGATGACCTTCTGCAACATGAAGTTTCTTTAAAGTAAAAGCAGATAATGATGTAATAGCTGACCTTGAAGAAAAACACACAATTGATATTTTATTACGAGATAAATATGGTAATGTAGTAAAAACTGAACCATCAATAAAAACAGTTGATGTTAATGTTCTTTTTAATAGTACTATGCAATCTAAACAAATTAATAATATTTTTAGTGATGGAGGATCTAATCTAAATCCTGTTATATTTAAGTCTGATGTTTGAAGTACAGATGCATTTTCTACTCCTTATATATCAACATCAACATATACATATACTGGTTGATTAACAAATAG
This sequence comes from uncultured Candidatus Peribacteria bacterium, assembly GCA_964518815.1. GTDB lineage: Bacteria > Patescibacteriota > Gracilibacteria > BD1-5 > UBA2023 > CAYRGR01. The sequence continues at coordinate 5,968 of CAZFLS010000040.1, read as the reverse complement.
CTGAAGATATATTATAGATATAGAATCTTTTGCTCCTAGTCTTGGCGGTAACAATCTTAATCTTCTATGATTTTCTTATAAGGTGGAAAATAATCCTTCTTATACTTGAGTATGAGAAACATCAAAATCATGTACTAATAGTTCATGTGATTCAATATTTAATACAACATTTACAGATTTTATTTGATGATCTACTATAGAATATACCTTTAATGCTCCGATTAGAATTCAAGATGTTCAAAATACTAATAAATTTAGAGGGAAAATAGATATTCCTGAAATAATTACTACTACTTTAGCTAAAAATACTCTTTCTACTAGTGTAACAGGTATTCTTCTTGCAAGTGTTATTGATGTAATATGAAAAGAAGAACCTTTTAGTTTAAGTAATTTTTCAAACCAATTTATTAGTTATCAAACTCCTAATACTACTAGTGTAAGTCAGTGTAATTGATATAATAAGATATTTAACCCAATCTATTTTTATACTAATTCTTTATGTAATAGATCTAGTTCAGGTTCATCAAATAATATTATTAATATTTGAGATATTTGAAATATTTTATCTTCTGGTACGAATTTTTCTACTACATGGACCCCAAAAAATGTTGGTGAATTTATTTACACAAATAATAAAGTTGAATTTAGAAATGAACTTTCTTATTATGTTTGAGGCAATCAAGTATTTATTAATTGACTATTAACAAATGATAGTTTAGCTTGATTTACTAATTGAGTTATAGAAACTAATCCTTCATTAGTAAGTGCTTGAGGTGATACAATAAATATGACAGTAAAAATTATATGATCCTCAAATTCTACAGATAAAATAAGTAATGTATTAACTGGAAGTACAAATGAATTAATGCAATTATGACAAATATCAAAAAATTGAATAAAAGACATGATGAGAAAGAATGCTAGTTTTATAACAAACTGAATGACAAGTTGATCTAAGGCTAGAGGAGTTTATTATAATAATTGAAATTATTCTACTTGATGACTTGTTTGAGTGAATACTATAGTAGTTAAATGATGAGATCTGACTATTACAGGAGATATTGCAGGTGATCTAAAATGAATTATTGTAATAAAAGATAAAGATGGTAATTGATGAAATATTATTATTGATCAAAATGTACAATATATTCATGCTTTGATTTTTGCAGAAAAAAGTATCTTTGCTAGCTGATGAATTAATGCAATAAATCAATTATATGTAAAATGATGAATAGTATCAGACAATACTATTTGATGAGCAAATAAAAATCCTCCGATATGTCCATACAATGTAAATTGTGATTCTAATGATACAGCAAAAAAATATGATTTTAATTACTTTAGATATTTTTCATATTGAAATTGAATTGCTGAAGGTACAGTAGAAGGTACTATGACTGGTACTAGGCTATGAGAATTATCTAGTCCTATTCCTCCAATATGAGATTCAAAAAAATATCCATTTGTTATTGAACATGATCCAGCTGGTCAAAGCAATCCTCCTCCAGGATTCTCTATGAAAAGTAAATAGTTTTTAAAAATAAAGTCTACTTAGGTAGACTTTATTTTTGTATTTTTGTATTTTTTTGTTAGAATGACTGATTAAAATTTTATTATTCAAAATAATTATATGCCAAAATTTAAACTTGTTGCTCCGTATTCTCCTATTTCTGCTCAACAAAAAACTATTGATACCATTTTGAAAAGTCTTGATAAGGGGAATAAATACCAAACTGTTTTATGAGTAACTTGATCTGGTAAGACTTTTGTGATGGCTGATATAATAAATAAAATTCAAAAACCAACTCTCGTAATTGCTCATAATAAGACTCTTGCTGCTCAACTTGCTTCTGAATTTAAAGAGTATTTTCCAGAAAATGCAGTACATTATTTTGTATCATATTATGATTATTATCAACCTGAAGCATATATTGTAAAAACGGATACTTATATAGAAAAGGAAGCTACAATAAATGAAGAAATAGATAGACTTCGTCATGCCGCAACATCTAGTTTACTTTCTAGAAAGGATGTAATTATTGTAGCTTCTGTAAGCTGTATTTATAGTCTTTGAGATGTAAGTGAATATTTAGAATGAGTTTTAGAATTTGAAACTTGAAAAAATTATGAAATGGAAAATATTATTAGTTCTTTAGTAAAACTTCAGTTTAAGAGAGCATGAGCAGATTTTGGTCCAGGTACTTTCCGTATATTATGAGATATTTTAGAAATTTTTCCTTCAAGTGAAGAAACCTTCTGGTCTTTAGATTTTTTTTGAGATGAATTACAAAAAATTTCTAGAAGAAATTATATTTCAAATGAAATTTATGAATATAAAGATAAAATTAAAATTTTTCCAGCAAAACATACAATTACGACATCAGAGCATATTAAAAATATTGTTCCAAAAATAAAAAAAGAGTTAGCTTCTCGTCTTAAATTTTTTGAAAAAAATAAGGAATTAGTAAAAACTGAAAGACTTAAAACAAAAGTAGAATATGATATAGAAATGATGCTTGAAACTGGTTATGTAAACTGAATTGAAAATTATTCTATGTATTTATCAGATAGAAAACCTTGAGATCCTCCATCGACTTTGATAGATTTTTTTGGAAATAATTTTCTGACTTTTATTGATGAATCTCATATTACTATTCCTCAAATTCGTTGAATGTTCGCTTGAGATAGGTCAAGAAAAGAAAATCTTATAGAAAATGGTTTTAGACTTCCTAGTGCATTTGAAAACCGACCTTTGAAATTTGATGAATTTGAGAAAAAAATAAAAAATACTATTTTTGTATCTGCTACACCTTGAGATTTTGAGATAAAAAATTCTGCAATAATAGCAGAACAAATTATAAAACCTACATGACTTCTTGATCCAAATATCGAAGTAGAAGATATGCAATTTATGGTAGATAATTTAATGCAAAATATTTCTGAAACTTCAAAAAGAAATGAAAGGACTCTAATAACAACTATTACAAAAAAATCAGCAGAGCAATTAGCTGAATATTTGGCTTCAAATGGAATTAAAGTTTCTTATCTTCATTCTGAAATTGAAACCCTTGAACGACTAGAAATTTTAAGAGATCTACGCACTTGAAAAATTGATGTGCTAGTATGAGTAAATCTTCTTAGAGAATGATTAGATTTGCCAGAAGTATCGTTTATTTGAATAATTGACGCGGAAAAACAATGATTTTTACGATCCACAAGTGCTTTACTTCAAGTAATTTGAAGAGCTTCAAGAAATGTTAATGGTAAAATTATAATGTATTCTCAAAATAAAAAAATTTCTCTAGCAATGAAAGAGGTTATGGATATAACTATAAAAAGAAGAAAATTACAAGAAGAATATAATAAGAAAAATAATGTAATTCCTGCTACCATTTATTCAAAAATTAAAGAACTTTCAATTACAAAAAAGGCTTCGGATAATTTAACTTCAATTTGAAATAGTAAAAATATTTTAAAACAAATTAAAAGACTTGAATTTGAAATGGATATTGCATCAATAAATCTTGATTTTGAAAAAGCTGCAGAACTTAGAGATATGATTATAGAACTAAGGAAGAAAACTAAAAAGTAAATTTATTTAATAAGGTTTATATTATTTAGAATTTAGAAATTAAATACAGTGCTTCTCAGACAGTTAATTTTTTATCTGATTGAAAATATCTTGTGCCAAATTGATCTTTCCAAGTAAATCACAATACTCTTAAAGTAGTAATATAATCCTTATATTCTCCAGATTCATCCATCCAAATTTTATCATTATTTTTTACCAAAGTAATATTTAAATTATCTATAATATATTTTGCAAATTCTCATCTTGTAATTATTTTATAATCATTAAGACTTGTTATATTTTGATTAAATTTTAAAATTTGATCTTTTATATTTTGTTTTTTATTTAAATTATTTCCTGCTTTTAGAAATTCGTATGCAAAATAATTATTTATAATTTCTTTTGCTTGTTTACCTATAAAATCTCTTTCCTGAAGTAAATAACCATTGTTTAATCTTATTAAAACCTTTTTTAAAGCACTTATACATTCTGTAAAATAAACATAATCACTATTCAAATTTGTAGGATTTTTTATAGGCATTTGATATCTTGTCCTTGTAATTTCATATTTTGATCATATTTTTTGCAGAGAAAATTTTATTGGCATATAATCTGTCGGAACTACATTAAATAGCAAAACTCATTTATATGTATCTTCATAAGAAAATTCTAATTCTGTTGAAAGTTCAATATTATTACATTTTTTTTGTAATTTATCTGAAACGTTACAAAATTTTGCTTTTCATGTGAGTAAACTTAATTTATACCTACCATCATAAGGAATATTTATTTGATTACTTCAGAATTTTGTCTTAAAAATTACTCATCATAACCTTTCTTCTCAAATTATAAAATTCTTTCATTTTATCAAAATATTAGCATCTCCAGGACTAGATAATTCTTTATTTGAATAAACATTTACAGTTGCTGAAGCAATTATTTTTTTTCAAATTTTTAAATCAATTTTTTGAATTCAAGATTTTAATCATGTAATATAAATTTCTCGTACTCATTTTTCAATAAGTATTATTTTTTCTGGAAAAATTTTCAAAGCTTTTTTATCATATATAAAATCTAATCATTCTGCCGGCATAGTTCAATTAAATGGTCTATTGTAGTTATTTACAAGTATTTTAGCAATGTACGTTTTTCCTATTTCTACATTTCCTCAAGGTGCTGAAATTTTGAATTGCAAAGAGTGTCTAATAAAGAAGTCTTGAATTTCTTCCTCTAAAATCTGTTCTCTTGACTTAATAGATTTAGGATTAATTTTTGGTATTTCTTTTTGTTTTTGTTGTATCTGAGTTATTTGTGTAAATGTTCATCAACTTTCAATAAATAATATAGGGTCTACAGTATTTGCCAACATAAAATCTTTACACATTCATCAATTAACAACACTCATAATATCTACTCATTTTGAACATGTTGTATACCAATAAGGATGAAATTGATTTGTAATATCAATTTGAAAATGAAGATGATTTCAATATGAATTTCAAGTATTACCCACTTCTCAAATAATTTCTCAAATTTTTATAGGTCATTTTACTGCGGTTATCTTACTTAAATGAGAATAATTTGAATAAATATATTTTCAATTAGAAATTTGATGTTTTATGGATACAGTATTTCAATATCAACTAACCCATCATGCTATAATTACCTCTCAGTCTCAGATGCTTTTTACTGGCGTACCTTCGCTTGTCGCTATATCTATACCAAGATGACTTCCATTTCAAACATCCCATCAATATTCATAAGTAGCTCACCATAACATTGAATATATTCTTCTCATATTTTTATCAAGTTTGTATTTTTCATAATCAGCATTTGTTATTTTTGGTAAATCTATTTTACAATCATCACTGAGAGTACTCCATTTATTAAAACGACAACTAGGAGATGCAATTTTATCAAACGGATACTGAAAATTTCAAGCAAATAATTGAGAACTTGATAAAAAAAACAATATTATAAATAAATTTATTTTAATAATTTTTTTCATAAACTTTGAATTTAAATTTATAAAATTAAATTAAACAGAGTATAATTTATTTTTTAATTATTTAAAATTTTTAGTGTGAAATTTATGTGTGTTTTTTCTTTTTGAAATTTTTGAAATTTATATACAACTTGAATTTACTATTTTTTTCATATAATAAAAATACTATAAAACTAGCATATTAAGATATAAAATACGTAAAATTATGTTACTAATAATAGTTGTAGTTTTAGTTATAGGATGAATTATTTTTTGGTATTTTAAGGAAAATTAATTCTTGTATTTTTTAAGTTTTATTTTTTAATCTAATTTCTATATGATTTCTGCTTCAGAGCTTCGCCAAAAATATCTTGATTTTTTCAAATCAAAATGACATGAAGTAATTCCTAGTG
>CAZFLS010000039.1:0-9230 GCA_964518815.1 uncultured Candidatus Peribacteria bacterium | reverse complement strand
ATTTAATTAAATCTGAAATATCTCTACAAAAAAATAATGACATTGAAGTAAAATTTACTCCATTATGTAGTAATAAATTTAGATGTAATTTATGTTGACAAAAACTTAAAAAAAATAAGCTTGAAACTCATAAATCAACACATAGAAAGCCTGAAAAAAATGATTCTTTGTCTCTTATACAAAAAATAAATAAAGATGTTTGATTTGTTTTATCCGAATTAAAAATAACTAAACAAAATTCTATTTCAGAAAGGAATTTTATCAATATTTTAAATAAAAAATGAATATTGAATAAAATTATAAAAATTAAAAGAAACATTGAAGAGTTAAATCATACTGGTAAAAATGGTAATAATTATGATGATTTTATTAAAATAACTAAATCGGAACAAGATCTTTATATAAACAGTTAAAAATTTTAATATTAATTTTCAATGTTTTACTTTTCAATTCTTTTACTTAATTAATATAAAAATTAAAAAATTTTGAAGTGTTTTTTTTAATTTAAAATTTTATGAAAAAAGAATTCAAAATACCTCTTATAAATTGTCATACTCATGCAGCAATGATTGCATTTAGGGGACTCGCAGAAGATTTATCTTTAAAAGATTGGTTAGAAAAAGTTATTTGGCCAATGGAAGCTAGAGAAGTTAATTCTGATTTTGTCTATAAAAATACAGTCCTTGCAATAGAAGAGATGAAAAAAAATTGAATAAAATGTTTTTCTGATATGTATTTTTTTGAAGAAGATGTTGCAAAAGCAGCAGAAGAAAAAGAAATGAATGTTGTTTTATGAGAAGCAATTTTAGATTTTCCTACGCCAAGTTTTAAAAATCCTCAAGATATTTTTAAAAAAACTGAAGAATTAATTTTGAAATACAAAGATAATAAATATGTAAAAGTTGCTGTAGCTCCACATGCTATTTTTACAGTATGTAAAGAAAATTTAGTTAAAGCAAAAGATTTAGCAAGAAAATATAATTCTTTATATCATATTCATTTATCAGAAACGAAAGAAGAATATGAAAATTGCTTAAAAGAACATAATATGACCCCAGTTGAATATTTAAACTCACTTTGAGTTCTTGATTCAAAAACCTTACTGGTTCATGTAGTTTATCTTACAGATTCTGATGTTGATATTTTAGCAAAAAATAAAGTAAATATTGTTCATTGTCCAATAAGTAACCTAAAATTATGATCTTGAATTTCTCCTATTTCTAAAATGCTTGCTAGATGAGTAAATGTTTGCCTTTGAACAGATGGGGCGGCAAGTTCAAATAGATTAGATATCTGGGAAGCTTGAAAAATTGCTGCTTTACTTGAAAAATGAATTACTTGAGACGCTTCAATCTTAAATACAAAAGAAGTAATTAAAATGATGAGTATAAATTGAATGAAAGCTCTTTGAATTGATGAAATTGATTGAAAAACAATTGAAGATATTGGTTCAATGATTGATAGAGAACCTAATTTTAATTTTTTATATGAATATAACTCTTCCGATTTAATTTTTTAAGAAAATACTCCAAAAATTATTCGATATTTTCGAGCTAAGATTGATTTAGCCATTTCTAAAATTTAAAATTCATAAAAATGTTAGCTTTTTAGATATAATTTTTAATTAATACTTTATGAAAACACTTATTGTTTTTTATTCACTAGATTGAAATACTAAGCTTATTTCAGATGAAATAGCCAGAGAAACATGAGCTGATATTCTTGAATTAAAACCAAAAAAAGATATTTCAAATAAAAATTTTATGAAGTATATTTGGTGATGAAGACAAGTTGTAATGAAAGAAAAACCTGAGTTATATCCATTTGATAAAAATCCTTTAGATTATGATGTAATTTTTATTGGTACGCCAGTTTGGGCTTTTAATTTTGTTCCTGCCTTTAGAACATTTTTTGAAAATGTTAAATTATCTGGTAAAAAAATTGCAATATTTTGCTGTCACGAATGATGAAAATGAAAGACTTTAGAAAATATGAAAGAAGAATTAAATTGAAATGAAATTATTTGAGAAAATGATTTTGAAAAAGTTCTTAAAGGTAATAAGGAAGAATGTCTTAAAAAAGCGATTTTTTGGGCTAAAAGTTTAGTATAAATTTTGGTTTAAGATTTCAAATTTAAAATCAGGAAGTTTATTTTATAATTTTTCTTTTTAAGATTAGATATTCAAGATAAGCTACCATTTGGATTTGGTAACATATGATGTTACTTTGATAAAAATCTGATGAGATAGATTTGGTTCTAATAAAAGAAAGAGTAAATAATTTTTATTTCAGTAATATTTGTTTTTAAATGAAAATATCAATTATTACACCATCCTATAATCAAGCTCAATTTATCGAGAGAACTATTTTATCTGTTATTATGCAATCCTGAGATTTTGAGATTGAATATATTATAATGGATTGATGATCTACAGATTGAACTTTGGAAATAATAAAAAAATATGATGATTTAATTAAAAATTGAAAATTAAAAATTAAAAATAAATGAATTGATTTTATTTGGAAATCAGAAAAAGATAAATGACAGTCTGATGCTATAAATAAAGGTTTAAAACTTAGCTGCTGAGATATTGTTACTTATTTAAATAGTGATGATACTTATTTATCTTGAAATTTAGATTTAGTGGTTAAATATTTATGAAATTCAGAAAAAAAATGGTGTTATGGGAAGTGTATAATTATAGATAAAGATGATAAAGAAATCAGAAAATGGATAACTTTTTATAAAAATTTTATGGGTAAAAAATATAGTTATGCAAAGATACTTTCTGAAAATTTTATTTCACAAATGACTGTTTTTTGGAAAAGGGAAATACTAGATGAAGTTTGATATTTTAATGAAAACGAACATTTATGTATGGATTATGAATATTGGCTTAGAATATGACAAAAATATGATCCAATTTATATTCCAGAATATCTATCTAATTTTAGATTTTATCATACCAGTAAAAGTTGAAGTATGTTTAGTAAACAATTTTGAGATGAATTTAGATTAGCAAAAAAATATAGTGAATGAAAATATAAATTTAGTTTGATTTTACATAAATTTAATTATTATAAAATAATTATTATTTACGAGTTTTTAAATATTTTAAAAAAATAAACGATGAAAAAAATCATATTAGTTACATGATGAGCTTGATTTATAGGCTCAAATTTTTTAAATAAGTTTGTTTTATTAAACAAAGAAATTGATTTTATTAATATAGATGCCTTAACTTATGCTTGAAAATTAGAAAATATTAGCAAAGAAGTAAATGAATCTTCTAATTATTTTTTTGAAAAAGTAGATATTAGAAACATTGATGAAATAAAAAGTGTTTATAAAAAATATAAACCGACTGATATTATTCACTTTGCTGCCGAAAGTCATGTTGATAATAGTATAAAAAATCCTAGAATTTTTATTGAAACAAATGTTGTATGAACACAAAATTTATTAGATTGTCATAAATTATTTAGTTTAAATAGATTTCATCATATTTCAACTGATGAAGTTTATTGAGATTTACCTGATTGATGATTTTTTACTGAAAATAATTCTGTAGATCCCTCAAGCCCATATAGTGCTTCAAAAGCCAGTTCTGATTTAATAGTTAAAGCTTATTGAAGAACTTTTTGATTAGATTATGTTATAACAAGGTGTAGTAATAATTATTGACCAAATCAAGATAAAGAAAAATTAATTCCTCATTTTATTGATTTATTAAATAATAATAAAAATGTAACTATTTATTGAGATTGAACTAATGTTAGGGATTGGCTTTATGTAGAAGATCATTGTGATGCAATATGGGAAGTTTTTAATAAAGCCGCAAGTAAATCAATTTATAATATTTGATGAAATAACGAGTATTCTAATTTAGAAATAACAAAATTAATTTTAAATGAAATGAAATTAGGAGAAGAGTTTATTTCATATGTTGAAGATAGAAAATGACATGATTTAAGGTATGCAATAGATGCATCTAAAATAAAACATGATTTATGATGGGTACCAAAAATTAATTTTGAAAAATGAATTAAAAAAACTATTAATTTTTATATGTCTAAATAATTATTTTTATGAAATGAATTATTCTTGCTTGATGATTTTGAACAAGATTACATCCTACAACAAAGTCTATAAATAAGCATTTATTGCCAATATACAATAAACCCATGATTTATTATCCGTTGGAAACTTTGATAGAATCATGAATTGATAAAATTATACTAATAACAACCCCAAATGATATAAATAACTTTGTTAAACTTTTATGATCTTGAGAAGAGTTTAGAGAAAAATATAAAAGACCTATTCAAATAGTGTATGCAATTCAACCAGAACCAACTTGAATTGCAGATGGATTATGGATAGCAAAAGATTTTGTTTGAAATGATAATTGTACGCTTATTTTAGGAGACAATCTTTTTGAAAACTCTTTTGAAATTGCTAATGCAATTCAAGATTTTATATCTTGAGCTACAATTTTTCTAAAACAAGTACAAGATCCACATAGGTTTTGAATTGCTGAAATAAATTCTAATGGTTTAGTTATTTCAGTAGAAGAAAAACCAAAAAATCCAAAGTCTAATTTAGCAATTACATGAATTTATATTTATGATAATACCTGCTTTGATAAATGTATATGACAACCAAAATCAGAAAGATGAGAATATGAAATTACTTATATAAATGATTTATATAGAAAAGAAAATACACTTAAATCAACTTTATTATCATGAAAATGGTTAGATACTTGAACATATGAATCAATGCTTGAAGCTAGTAATTTTATTTATAATAAAATTAACAATGGAAATTAAATATATAGAAATTCCAAAAAAATCAGATAAAGGATGAAATTTGAGTTTTATGGAATCTAATGTTCATATTCCTTTTGATGTAAAGAGAGTATATTATATATATGATTTAAATGATGATTGAAATCAAAGATGAGATCATGCTCATTATAAAACTAAACAAGTTTTATTTTGTATAAGTTGAAGTGTTAAAATTTGATTTGATGATTGAAAAGAACAAAAAGAATTTGTTTTAGATAAATCAAATGTTTGAATATATATTCCACCAATGATATGGCATTATATGAAAGATTTTTCTCCGTGATGTATAATTCTAGTAGTTGCTTCAGAAAATTATGAAGAAGTTGATTATATTAGAAATTATGAAAATTTTATTAATTTAATTAAATAAATATGCAAATTTTATTTAATGATTTTAAAAAACAATATAATTTATTAAAACCTGAGATTGATGAGGCTATTTCTAGAGTTTTGGATTCTGGTTGGTATATTTTATGAAAAGAAGTAGAAAATTTTGAAAAAGATTTTGCAATTAAAAATTGATCAAAATATGCTATTTGAGTTTGAAATTGACTTGATGCAATAAAAATTTCTCTACTTGCTCTTTGAATTTGAGAATGAGATGAAGTTATAACAACTTCTCATAGTGCAGTTGCAACAACTCTAGCTATTTTAGATGTTTGAGCTATACCTATTTTTGTTGATATTGATGAATATTATAATATAGATGCAGATAAAATTGAAGAAAAAATTACAGATAAAACAAAGGTAATATTACCAGTTCATTTATATGGTCAATCTTGTGAAATTAAGCAAATTAAAAATATTTGTGAAAAATATAATTTATTTTTAATTGAAGATTGTGCACAATCTCATTTTACTGAATATGAAAATAAAAAAGTAGGAAATTTTTGAAATTTCTGATGTTTTAGTTTTTATCCTACGAAAAATCTAGGTGCTTTTTGAGATGCTTGAGCTATCGTTACAAATGATGAAAAATTATATTTAAAATGCAAAATGATAAGAAATTATTGACAAGAAAATAGATATGAACATAAAGTTTATTGAATTAATTCTCGTCTTGATGAATTACAAGCATCAATATTATGAGTAAAATTAAAATATATTGATCTAGATAATAATAAAAGATTAAAAATAGCTAATAAATTTATTGCTTGATTATCTTGAATAAAACAAATAAAATTACCTAAAATAAAGGATAATACAAGACATACTTTTCATTTATTTGTAATTGAATGTGAAAAAAGGGAAGAATTAATGAATTTTTTAAAAAATAACTGAATTCCTTCTCTTATACATTATCCTATATCAATTCATAAACAACCATTTTTTGATTGAAAATATAATGATTTGTTGCTGCCGGTACTTGATGAAAAAGTTAATAAAATATTATCATTACCCATACATCCTTTATTAATTGATGAGGAAATTGATTTTATTATTTCTAAAATTAAAGATTTTTATAATGCAAAATAAAAAAATACTCATAGCTTCATGGACTTATTATCCAGCATGGAGCTATGGATGAATAGCACGTGTAATGTATGATCTTTCAAAACAGCTTGTTAACGATTGATATAATGTAGATGCTATAACTACTGACGTATTTGATAATACTTCAAGATACAATAAAACATCTAATATAGTTGAAAATATTAATATTTTTTACTTTAGAAATATTAGCAATATTATTGCAAATAGGTTTAAAATACCTGTTCCAATAGGGCTTTTAAAGTGGTTGAATAACAATATTAAAAATTATAATATTGTTCATATATGAGATTTTAGAAATATATTTAATTTAATTGTATATTTATATTGTAAAAAAAATAACATTCCTTTTATAGTTTCACCTTTTTGAACTGTTCCTTATAAATTAGGCTTGAAATGAATTATAAAAAAGATATTTGATTTAATTTGGTCAAAAAACTTTTTAAAAGATGCTAAGTATATATCGGTTCAAACACAAAGTGAATTTGATGAACTTATAAATTTTTGAATTAATAAAGATAAAATCAAATTAATTCCATTGATGATTGACTATGATAAATTTAAAGATTTACCTGAAAAATGATTAATTAGAAAAAAGTATAATATTTCAGATAATGCTAAAATTTTACTTTTTGTATGAAGAATTCATGAATATAAAGCTACTGATATGATGTTAGATAGTTTTTTTGAATACAATAAGTTTATTAATGATAGTTATTTGATAATAGTATGAAGAGATGATTGATATGAAAAACATTTGAAAAATAGAGTAAAAGAATTGTGAATTGAAAAAAAAGTATTATTTGTATGAGCAATTTATTATCCAGAAAATATTAATTATTATATAGATAGTGATATATATTTTATGGCACCAAGTCACTTCGAAGAAACTTCAACAGCTAGTCTTGAAGCACTTGCTTGTTGAACTCCAGTTATTGTTACAGAACAAGCAAGTATTCCTTTCATAGAAAATTATAATGCTTGAAAAATAATAAAATTTAATAAAGATGAAATTGTAAGATCGCTTCTTGATATTAAGTCAAAAGATGAATTATCTTGTAAAAAGCTTATAAAAGAACATTTTGATGTAAAAGCTATAAAAAATGATTTTTTAAAACTTTATTTTTAATATATAGTCATGGAAAATACTACTAAAAATATGAATTTTCAGTATTGAGAAAAACAAACAAAAATGGATACTTTATCATTTGTTATAAAACTTATAAAAAATTTTTGAATAACTAGAGAGGAATATTCTATTGATTTAATAAAAAAATATAATTTGATTTGAAAAGAAAATTTGCTTGATATTGGTTGTTGAGATGGACAATTTTGTAGTAAAAATATAGATAATTTTAAAAATATTTATTGAATAGATATTTCTGATAATAGAATTAAAAAAGCAAAAGATAGGTATAAAAATATAAATTTTTTTGTTGAAGATATGAATAAAAAATTGAGTTTTTCAGATAATAATTTTGACTGCATTAATTCATTAGTTGTTTTTGATTGGATATATGATTTAAATAATGCTTTAAGCGAAACTTATAGGATATTAAAAAAAGATTGAATATTTATATTAGAAGTTAATAATATGTGATTTTTACTAAGAAGATTGTATTTACTATTTTGAAAATATCCTAAAGTTTCAGCTTTTGCTAAATCTGAATGGAAAAATATAGGTTGGGATGCAAGCGTATGTCACATGTTTACTCAAAAAGAATTATCAAATTTTCTTAAAGAGTTTTGATTTAAAATATTAGAAGTTTCTTGAAGTTGATTTTTGTATAAATTTAGAAATTGGTGGCCAAGTTTACTTTGTTGAGATTTATTTTATGTGTGTAAGAAAAATTAAATATGAAAAAAGTCATTTTATTTAATAATATAATAGCCCCAACAAATACTCAGTTATTTAATTCCTTATATACTTTATTTAAAAGTAAATGAATTGAATTTAAAGTATTTTTTAATTCTGCAACTGAGTGAAATAGAAGTTGGGATTATATAAAAGAAACAAAGAAATTTCTTTTTGAGTATAAAATACTTGATGTTAAAAGTATTCATCATAAATGAAATAATGATAATCATTTTTTTCATATAAATAGTGGATTATCTAAAATATTAGATAGCGAAAAACCTGATCTTATAATTCATGGATGATGGGCTTGAAGCTCTGCTTTTGTATCAAATTTATGGTGTAAAAAAAATAATAAAAAATATCATCTTTGGTCAGGTAGTACAAAATATGAAAATTCATGGAGAAGAGTTTTAACAAAACCATTAGTAAAATGGCTTGTTAAAAATTCTAATTGATATTTAGTTTATGGAACAAGAGCATGAGAGTATCTTGAAAGTTTATGAGCTAAAAAAGAAAAAATACAAAAACTATACAATACTGTAGATATAAATTTTTTCTTAACTGAATCAAAAAAATTAAAAGGTAAAAAAGAAGAATTAAAAGAAAAATATTGAATTAAAACAAAACATGTACTACTTTTTGTGTGACAGCTTATAGAAAGAAAATGAGTTTTTGAATTACTTGATTGATTTTCAAAATTTCAAAAAATAAATAATGATATTTCATTAATTTTTATTTGAAACTGAATAGAAAAAGAAAAACTAGAACAAATTATACAAGAAAAAAATATAAAAAATGTATTTTTCCCTTGATTTTTTCAAATAGATAAAATAAGTGAATTATATACTATTGCAGACATATTTACTCTTCCATCGAAAGAAGAAGTATGGGGACTTGTAATAAATGAAGCAATGTGTTTTTGATTATCTATACTTTCTTCTTATAGGGTATGAGCAGTAGAAGATTTAATACAAGAAGGAAAGAATTGATTTATAATGAAAGAAAATACTCAAGAGGAAGTATATAATTG
>CAZFLS010000038.1:0-9232 GCA_964518815.1 uncultured Candidatus Peribacteria bacterium | reverse complement strand
CATCTTCACTCGGCTTTTATACTTTTTTCTTGTATTTTATAAATATTACATTCATTTATAATACTTACAAGTTACTAACCCCAAGCCCCATTTTCTTCAGAAAATCAGCAAATAATATAGTTTTGGTTTTTAGCAAATTAAAAATTTTAAATTTTATTAGAAATTAGAAATTTGTAATTAAAAATTTTCTAAATATTTATATTAAACTACAGAATATTACTTTTATAATGCAATTATTAATTATTTTCTTTTAGCGAAATAAAAATGTTTACTTTTTCTCCCAATGCCAATGCCATGGTTCATAGTTAATACCATCTTTATTATCTCTCGGATAAGATAAATAAAAATTATATTTAGAAGCATTTTTTACAAGCCATTTAAATTCTTCTGTTTTTTCTAAAATCAAAGCAAATTCTTCACTTCACATCTTGGTTCAATCATCTTTTTCATAATTCTTATCTCATCAATTTAATATAAAATCAAAAGCCGTATTTGTGTCGCTACCATGTTCACTATATCATGGCATAGCTACCCATTTTGCATTTTCATATAAAGAAAAATTATTTCAAATTTCTGTATCAGCTAAATATTTAAAAAATTGATAAGCTTGATTTCAAGGTGATCTATATCAAGATTCAATCCAAATTTCTTTATTTATATCTTTTTTTATTTGGATTAACATTTTATTAAAATCATCCAAAGCATGTTTTGTGTAATATTGAATTCATGTCTGATAAATTTTTTGTTGACCAGGAGTAACATCAAATATTTTAGAAGGTATTTCTATAATATTTGTAGGCATTTTAAGGCCATAATATTTTCATTTAAATCATAAATTTCAAGCTGGTATAGAGAAAATTTTATTTATAAATAATTTTTCAAAAAAATTTAATTCATTTTCTAGTTCTTCAAATTTTATAATATTTCTTTTTCTATCTTCAAGTGAATTTATTTTTGTTTCCCATTTATCTGCAATATTTTTTGTAATATATCTTTGTGGAAAATTTAAATAAGTGTAATTAATATCTATAAATATCTTATAATAAGATATTATACCAATTACAATTAATAAAAAAAATGTAAAAAAAGGAATGTATTTTTTAGAGTTCATGTTTTTTTAAAATTAAAAAAAATATATTATTTATTTTTTGAATTTTTTTTGACAATTTATCGCTAAATTTATACATTCTTCAGGATTATATCACAAATCATCACACCATCTGATAGTTGAAAATATAATATTACCTAGTTCTTTTTTTAAATCATCGTCCGTATGAGTGTTTTTATCTTTGATAGCATTACGTTCCCAACGACAAATATCACCAAATATTTTTCCCATACGAACAATAATTTTATCAAGACTTAAATTTTCTTTGTCCCATATTTCACGGCCTTGTTGTAATAGATTTTTGATTTCCATAAGTTATTAATTATTTTATAAAAAACCATTTAAAAAGATATAGTAATAAGAATTTTAAATTATTAAATTTTTTCCCAGGACTCTATTTCTCATTTTGTTAAATTAAAAATAGGATTTATATCGATTTTATTTATGGTTATTTTATTTATTTCATTAAATTTTTTAATATCTCTTTTTTCCAATTTATTTAATAAATGGTTTAATTCAAATTTTATTTGGTTATCTGTAACATTTATAATTTTGTTTAATTTCATGTGAATTATTTTTATTTTGTCGAACGAATATCATCTTTTTTTTGACTCTAGAAATATAAAATATAAATATGAATTAATGGCTAAAATAGGATTTTTATAATTCTTAAATCTTATTAATTGTGGATGATTTTTGTAACCTTTGGTTTTATTTTCAAGCACCTTCTTTGCTAATAATCCTTCTCTCCAGGTTGCTATTAATCACTTTGTATCTAGATATTTTGGATGTAATGACCAAAGTCGCATTTTTTGAATGAAATAATTTGTAAATATCATTTTAAATTAATGATTTTTATCATTTTTGAGGATATCTAAAAAGTTTTATTTTAGTAAAATAGCAATTATTCAGGATTTCATTTTAAATATTTCAAGATTTTTTTCTACTATTTTCTGATAATAATTTTTTTCTCAATCTAATGTTTTTTGGAGTAACTTCAACATATTCATCTTCTTTAATGTAGTCAAGAGCGTCTTCTAAAGTCATTCTTCTAATTGGAGTAAGTTTTATTGCTTCATCTGTTCCGGAGGCACGAATATTTGTAAGCTGTTTATTTTTTGTAGGATTTACTGTCAAATCTCATCATTTCAGATGTTCTCAAATTATCATTCATTCATATACTTCAGTATTTGGTTCAACTAATATTGGTCATCTTTCTTGTAATTTCCAAAGTGAATAAGCCATTGTTTTACCGGAAAATCCAGAAATCATAGAACCAATATCTCTTTTTTCTATAGTTCATTTATGTTTTTCGTAGTGAGAAAATGAACTATAAATTATTCATTCTCATTTTGTATCAATAGTAAAAATACCTCTAAATCAAAGTAATCCGCGAGTAGGTACTTCAAATTCTAATGTTGTAATAGTATTTTGAGTTTTTAAATCTTTTAAAATTCATTTTCTTTTACTTAATTTTTCTATAGTTCATCAAGAAAATTCTTCCGGAACTATAATTATAACATATTCAATTGGTTCAAACTTAACTCAATCTTCTTCTTTTAAAATTACATGAGGACAGCCAACCTGTAATTCGTATCATTCTCTTCTCATTGTTTCCACTAAAACTCACAAATGGAGTTCTCATCTACCCGAAACTATAAATATATTATCCTCTCAAGTAAAATCAATTTTAAGTCATACATTCATTTCTAGTTCTCTTTCAAGTCTTTCACGAATATTTCTAGAAGTAACAAGTTTTCATTCTCTTCAAGCAAAAGGTGAATCATTTACTAAAAATTCCATTTTTAAAGTGGGTTCATCTATAGTGATTGCTGGCAAAGGTTCTGAGTTTGGATTTGTAGATATGGTTTCTCAAACATATATATCAGGTATTCAAGCAATTGTTATAATATCTCCTGCGAGAGCTTCCTCTACTGATATTTTTTGAAGTCAAAGAGTTGTGAAAACTTTTGTAATTTTTCATGTTCTTCTCACTCAATCATTTCATATGATTGTAACTTGCTCTCAAGATTTTACCTTTCATTCATAAACTCTTCATATTCCAAGACGTCACAAATAATTGTCATAACCTAAATTTGCTATTTGCATTCTAAATTCTTTATTTAAATCATTTTGTGCTACTTTTACATTATTAATAATTGCTTCAAAAAGAGGGATAATATTTTCTTCTGGATCATTTAAATTTTTTAGAGCTATTCATTTTTTTGCGGCAGCATAAATAACTGGAAAATCTAATTGTTCATCTGTAGCATTTAATTTGATAAATAAATCAAATACCATATCAACAACTTTTTCTGGTCTTGCTGTAGGTTTATCTATCTTATTTATTACAACAATTGGTTTAAGTCAAAGCTCTAAGGATTTTTTGAGTACAAATTTTGTTTGAGGCATAGGTCATTCATAAGCATCTACCAAAAGTAAAACAGAATCAACCATACGAAGCACTCTTTCCACTTCAGATCAAAAATCAGCATGTCCAGGAGTATCTACTATATTTATTTTTTCTCATTTATAATTTACAGCAGTATTTTTTGCATAAATTGTAATACCTCTTTCTTTTTCTTGGTCATTCGAATCCATCACACAAGTTTCAATTTCTTCATGTTCACCAAAAGTTCCTGATTGTTTTAATAAGGCATCAACTAATGTAGTTTTTCCATGGTCTACATGGGCGATAATTGCAATATTTCTGAATGACATAACTAAAAAAATTAAGAATTAAGAGTTAAGAATTAAGTTTACTAAAAAAATACCTAATTCTTAGTTCTCAGTTCTAAATAACTCGCAAATTATAATAAAAAAAATGAAAAGTAAAGCTTATATATAAGTTTTATTCTTTTTTTAATTTTTATCTTTAAATTCAGCTTCTGTTTTTATGAGATTTAAATTATTCAAAAGAGCATTTCCACTATCTGGTAGGACAATAGTAACATTTTTAATAAGCGCCTCTTTATTATTTATAATAGTATCAAGAAGAGTTTTGTTATAATTATTTAGAATTTCATAAGACTTTATAAATTTACCTATAAAAACTAAATAAGTTTTTGCAAAAGTATTTTTTTCTTTTTCTAGAAGGTATTCATCTAATATTTCTTGTGTTTTTTCGTATTCTAGATTTTTATATGCATCAGTTAATGAATCTTTTAAGGTAATAACCTTTTGATCTGAACTCGTTAATGTTTGAGTTAATTCTTTTGCCTGTTCTTTTAATATTTTAATTTCAGATAATCAATTAGTATAACGATATTTAAGTTGATCCAAAAAACTTTCTAGCATTGATTCTCTATCAGAAGAAGAGTCAAGAAGTGAATTAATATCTGTTTTTATGATATTAATGTACTCACTAAGACTAATCATATTGTTTGTGATAATTTTATTTCTTGCTAATTCTTTATTTGCTAAAATATAAGAAATTGGCATTACTTCCTGATAAATACTTACAGGAATACTGCTAGATTCTATTTTTTTTGTACCTACATTTACTGATAAAGCTACTCAAACAGTACCAAGATAAGGAGCATCCACTCTTTGGAATTTTGTATCATTTGATTCTCAATAAATATCTTTACTTCAAAGAGAAGTAAAATAAGTTACACAAAGATTAACAAAAATAGAGATAAATATGCCTAATATCAATATCTTTTTTATAAAATCCTTGATTTCTGATTTTAAAATCATAAAATAGAACTAAGAATTAAGGGTTGAGAACTAAGAATTGAATACCTTAGTTCTAATTATTCACGTTTATATACTATTTATATTTTATGTTTTTGCAAATATAATTTCTAACAATTAACTCATGAAAAAATTTCTAGCTATACTTACTTGTATCTTAATTTTAATTTGAATAAATCCAATTTCTAATTTTATTTCATTTAGAAAAATTTATACATATGAAACAGAAAAATTTCAATCTGATATAGTTTTTAATCCCATTTATAGTCAAGAAACAAGTATAATAAAACTTCCTTTAAAAATATCTTATTTCAAAGCTAATTCGAAATTTAATTTTGAAAAATTAAAAGATACTTTTGTTTTAAAAATCAAAAAAAATACTCAATTTGATCCTACTTTATCGAAATTATTTTTCATAGTTGATTGAAAAAAAATTGAAAGTTTTATTGATACAGATTGAGATGAAAGAATTTTACAAGATGAATATTATTATACAGCACCGATATTTTTGGATTCGAGAAAAAATATAGCATACGAAATAGAGAGTAAAAATTCTTTAAATGCACTACAAGTTACACTAATTTGATCTGATACCAAAAGTTATAATGAAAAAATAGAATTAGCTTTTCCAGAAACAAATAGGGTAGATGCTGAAAATAATAATATAATTTCAAGAAGTGATTGGGGAGTAGATGAAGAACTAAGATTTGAAGATTCTGAAGCTTGGAAAAAAATATTTGCTGATCAGAAAAAAGTTGAATCAAAACCAAAAACAGAAATTCAAACAAAAATAGATATATATTTTAATAATTTAATTAATTCTATAGATAAAAAAGATACAAGTTCTCCCACAAATATCTGGATAAAAGCAAAAGAAAACTCAAAAAAGGTTACTAGTTATTTTAGTAACGATAAAAATGATTTAAATTATTATAATGCTTGGTTAAATTCTTTAAAATCAAAATTAATTCAAAATCATATATCAATAAATTTTCCTTTACAAGATACTATTATAGAAAATATAACAAAAGAAAATTGACGTTCACTTGCTTGGAATATTGAAAAAACAAAAAGAGTAGAAAAAATAATAGTTCATCATACAGCTTGAGAATATAAAAATGATGCTGATGATGCTACAATAATTAGATGAATATATTATTATCATGCTATAACAAGACAATGGTGAGATATTGGCTATAATTATATAATATGAAGAAATGGAAAGATTTATGAGTGAAGAGCAGGTTGAAATTATGTGGTTGCTGCTCATACTTTATGGAACAATAAAAGCTCTGTTTGAATATCTATAATTTGAAATTTTCAGACTGTTTCACTTCCAGTAATACAAATATCATGACTAGAACAAGCTATTTGATATTTATCAAAGAAATATTGAATTGATTTAAATAAAAAATCTATTACTCATAAAGAATGCATAAACTGAGATTCTTACACTTGTATTTTAAAAGATTATTATGAATCAAATTTAATTGGTCATAGTAATGCTGGATATACCGAGTGTCCTTGAAATAAAGTTTATAACTTACTATGAGATATAAGAAATACTTGAAATCTATATTCATCATGATTGACTTATATCGAAAATACTTTTATAAATACAGAAAATATATTATCAAAAAATACAAACACAATTTCTTCAGATTTTTTAAATTGATCTCTAGTTAAAATAAAACTTTCTTATGAAGGTGATAAAATTCAAGTAAAATCTTATAAAGATGAAAAAATGAAAATTTCTATTTGAAATAGAAAATGATATATTTGATGAATATTAAATTTTGAAAAAAAATGATTAGATAAAATTAGGCTTGTAGTAGGGAATAAATGAATTACTTTATCTGAACTAAAAATTTCTTGAGAAATTTTAGAAATTACAAGTTGGTCTCGTATACCATCTTGGGATAAAGAATTAAAATACAATGACAATAAATTTAGATGAAGTTTGATTATCTATAATGATAACTGAATTTTAACCGTGGTAAATGAACTTCCGATAGAAGATTATCTCAAATGACTTGCAGAAATTTCAAATGATGAGAATGAAGAAAAGGCAAAAACTATTCTAGTGGCAGCAAGAAGCTACGCCTTATTTTATACAGATCCTGCAAATCGCAAATTTCCAGGTAAATTTTATGATTGATCTGATGATCCAGATGTATTTCAAAAATATTTATGATATTGATTTGAAATGCGTAGCTCAAAAATCACAAACCTTGTAAATGAAACAAATTGAATAGTTATAAAATATAATTGAAAATTAATCAAACCTTGGTATTTTAATCAAAGTGACGGAAAAACTTTATCCGCAAAAGAATATTGTGAAAAAAACAATCAAAAAAATTGTATAGATATTCCTTACTTGCAATCTGTGATTGATCCAGCTTGAAATTTATGATCTAAAGGTCATTGAGTATGAATTAGCTGAGCTTGAGCAAAATATCTAGCTGAAAATCAAAATTATACTTATGAAGAAATTATAAAATATTTTTTACAAGGAGTAACTGTAGGGAAAATTGAGGATTAGTAAAATAATTCAATGTTGTTCTGTTCTAATAATTTTTCTTGTTCTTCTTTTCATTTAAGATAAGCAACTAAATTTTTATTTTTTTCAAAATTATCTATTCTACATTTATCATATTCTTTATTTGATTCTTTTATTGATTCCATAGTTAAATTATATATTCTATCAATTTCTCAAGATTCTTGTATTTCTCAATTTTGAAGGGAAATAATTATTTTATCTACAGACTTATTAAATCATTTCATATCATGTAAAATTGATAAAAGATATTCTATTTTTTTATTTATTTCTAATTCTTGAAATTTCATAATATTATTTTTTTAATTAAAATTATCTTTCTGTAATTTTTTGAAAAAATCTTGAAAATTTTCGAATGGGATGCGTTGAAAATTATTAACAGGATCTTTCCTTGAAGAAAAATTTACTGTATTATTATTGTATGAGATAAATCAAATAGAGAAATTGGTTTTTCATATTTCAAAATTTATTCATCTAACCATCCCAGTATTTAATTTTGATAATCAATCATAATTAAGTTCAGTACCTAAAAATTCAATAAATTTTTCCTTTAATCATTCTTTTTCTGCCATTGTTAAAAGTTCCTTTCCTCAGGACATTGAAATAAATTTTGATTCTAATTTTTTAGAATCAAAATTTATTTTTTTTATATCGATTCTATAATTTATTTCACCTGTTGATCTTTTTGAAATTATATTAATAGATCAATCTGGAAGTTTTTTAATTTGCATATTATCATTTTCCAAAGGAATTCAAAAATCTTGAAAATCAAAACGTTCACCATCAATATATATTTTATATCAACCAATTTTCCCTATTCACCATACTTCTCAATTAAATGGTTCAGCTTTTCATTTCTTTACCATTTCATTATATTTGCCTTTTTCATCTGTTACAGTTATTCAAAATTTTCATAAAGTATTTTGCATATCACTAAGAGTTGGATTAACTAAGTTTTCAGTAGTTTCCAATTTACCTTCTAACTTATTTGCTGCATTTTTAGGATCTTTATTTGCTTCATTATTAGGCAATTTTTCTCATGAATCTAATCTTTCTGTTCCCATATTTTTTAAAATTAAAAATAAAATAAAAATTAACTTAGCATAGAAATATTAGCATATTTATGTTTTATTTGCAAATTACGGGGAATTTTAATAATTTTTATTATTTGATTTTAAAGAGAATTAAATATACTTACAAAAATCCGAAAAATAAAAAAAGATTTTGATTTTTAACTTCACCTTGTACTAAATTACTCGACAACTTTGTACTATGTACTAATATTTGACTTTTGACTTTTAACTTTTAACTTTCAACTAATTTATGAAATGCCCTAAATGTAAAAATCTAGATACAAAAGTAATAGATTCTCGTATTGCTGAAGATGGTAAAACCATTAGACGAAGAAGAGAATGTGAAAAATGTTGAGCCCGTTTTACTACATTTGAAAGAATGGAATTCGTAAATTTTTTAGTTACAAAAAATAATTGAGAAAAAGTTATGTATGACAGAAATAAAGTTCAATGAAGTATATTAAAAGCCTTTAATAAAAGAAATATTGATATGGATAAAATTGAAAATATGATTAATGAGTTAGAAAATGACTGGGCATCAAACAAAAAATGAATTACTTCAAAAAGAATTTGAAAGGATATTTTAAACAAACTAAAATATATTGATGAAGTTGCCTATGTAAGGTTTGCTTCTATATACCACAATTTTGAAAACATAAAAAACTTCATGGAATTTATTAAAGCAGAATTTGAGTAAATAAAACATTTTGTAATTTAAACTATAAATATTATTTGCTGATTTTCTGAAGAAAATAGGGTCTTAGGGATAAACTACTGTTTGGGCGGTGATGATAAAAC
>CAZFLS010000037.1:0-9244 GCA_964518815.1 uncultured Candidatus Peribacteria bacterium | reverse complement strand
CTCTTGTACTAATGATTATTTTATCAATTGATATTTATATCAAAACTACAAATAGTAATAATATTATTTCTGCTTTACCATTTTTATGTGATTACATATGAAATTCTATTAATAATTATGAAAATTCTAAATGTGAAACATTACCGACTATTTTTGAAAATACTAATAAATCCAAAGAAGTTTTTAAAAATGATCTTGTGAAAAATCTAAAAAAACTTATTCCTAGAAAAATGCAGGCTTCAAATATAATATCTTCTTCTGAAATAAGATTTATTCAAGAAAAAGTTGCCTGAAGAATACCTATAATTGATATTATTAATAAGTTTGATGAAATAAGGAAAAAAGTAAAATCTTCAGGAAATATTACACTAGATTGAAGAGATATAGACTGTTCTAATTTTTCAATAAATAACAATTGAGAGTTTGATGTAACTTGTAATGTTTATGGTGGATCTCTTGTTTATGAAACTTCTTCTAAGTCAAGTTCTTCTAGGGTGGTAGCATTAAATTTTTTAAATGATTTACAAAATGAGGATTCTAATTTTATTGTATTAAATACACCTAATAGTTTAAGTATAAATAAATATAATGATATTTTGAATGCTTTTACTACGCAAACTACTTTAAATTTAAAACTTAAATTTATATTATATAATAATAAAACCTAATATGGAAAAAAAAGAAAAACAAGGACTTATAAGTTATATAGTTTTATATTCGATTTTAATTCTAGGCCTTTTGGCTTATTGATATTTTTATATTTCTCCTAATTATAATAAAATATTTCAAGATATTGATTTATTAAACAAATTAAATAAGGAAACTGACGATATAAAAAAATTTTGAATAGATGCAAAAACATTAAAAAAATTTTTATCAAATGACCAATCAGATAATCAAAATAATAAAAATTTGTTTGAATTATTAAAAGATGAAGAAAATATTAATTCTATTATTACTAAACCTTGAGATTATTCTTGAAGTTATTTAGAATGGATTCAAGAAGAAATGTTAAAAGAACATAATTTTGATAAAGAAATTGAAAGAAATAATAAAATAATTTGAAGCATAATTCCTACTTTTTTGGACGAAAATAAATATAAAATATTTAACAAAAGTACCAA
This sequence comes from uncultured Candidatus Peribacteria bacterium, assembly GCA_964518815.1. GTDB lineage: Bacteria > Patescibacteriota > Gracilibacteria > BD1-5 > UBA2023 > CAYRGR01. Next base: position 8,120 of record CAZFLS010000037.1, on the reverse strand, counting down.
TTTAATGATTTGAAGAAAACTGTCTCTTGATAATTTTGTATCTTATGTAGAGGAAAAAATAATAAAAAAATTTAATTTAGATACTTATTCCACAATAGGAATAGATAATATTTCTTTTGATGAAACTAAAAATAATGATATAAATATTGGTAGTTTTAAGTTATCTATTGATTTTAAGTGAAAAAATTCAGACATAATAGGTTTATTACAACAAATTCATCAATCTTGAAAGCTTGATATTAGTAATGAAGGTAAGTTAATATCAAATGTTTATTTATTAGATGAAAAAGAATTATCAGAGAATTTGTTAGTTACTATAGATGATATAAAATTAGCAAAATTTTTACAAAATGATGATAAATTAAATAATGGTACAATAGTACTTAGATTTTATGTAAGATGAATTTGATTTGATGAATTTATTCAAATAAAAAATAAGATTTCTAAAAAATATGAATGACTTTTATCAAATATAACAAAAAATTCAAAACTTTGTGATAAATGATCTAATTCTTTTTGTAAAAATTCTAATTGAAGTAAGGCAATTGCTACAATTAAATGATTGAATAGTGAATTGAATTTAATTAAATCTAAAATTGAAGAAATCAATAAAAAAACAAAAATTGAAAATATTAGTGCAGATATGGATAATTTATTTAAAATTTATTTAAGTCTTAATAGTATAGAATTTAAATATAATAAAAATATTTCTATTATTAATGAATTAATGTGAACATGAGTAAAATAGATATTTTAAAAGAAGAAATATATAAATGAGATAATGCTCAAAATATTTGTGATACCATTATTAGTGCGGCTGTAGATTTAAACAGTTCAGATATTCATATAGAGCCATTATCAAATGTTGTAAGAATACGCTTTCGTGTAGATGGTATTTTGAAAGAAATATTAGAGTATCAGCTTTTTTTGCATCCACAAATAGTTGCACGTTATAAAATATTATCAAATCTAAAAATAGATGAATCAAGAATGCCTCAAGACTGAAGAATTTCAACAATTATTGATGAAAAGCCCCTTGATCTTAGAATTTCGACTCTACCAACAGTAAATTGAGAAAAGATTGTAATGCGTATAGTTGATAAAAGTAAAAAAATTCCAACATTGGATTTATTATGAATAGAATGAAAAAATAGAGAAGTTTTAGAAAAAGCAATAGCACTTCCAAATGGTATTATATTAACAAGTTGACCTACATGAAGTTGAAAATCTACTACACTGTATTCATGTTTGGTTAATTTAAATTCTATTGATGTAAATATCATGACACTTGAAGATCCAGTAGAAAATAAAATTGACTGAGTTAATCAAAGTCAAGTCTTTCCTGACATATGATACAATTTTGCTTCATGACTTAGAACAGCTTTAAGACAAGATCCTGATATTATAATGGTTTGAGAAATAAGAGATAAAGAAACTATTAATATTGCTATAGAAGCCTCTCTTACAGGTCATCTTGTATTATCTACAATACATACAAATTCTGCTGCTGAAACTATTACAAGAATATTAAATATGTGAGTTCAAGCTTTTTTATTACCAGCTTCAATTAATGCTATTATTGCTCAAAGACTTATAAGAAGATTATGTGGGAAATGTAAAAAAGAAATCAAAGCTGAAAAATTAGATAGTAAAATTCAAGCGGCTATTAAAAAAGCAATTTCTAGAATAAATAAAAATGAACTTGTTTCTAGAGTTTGAGAAAAGCTTAAATCTCCAGTGTTTTATGAACCAGTTTGATGTAGTGAATGTTCTAATTCTTGATATTCTTGAAGAGTATGAATTTATGAAATTATGGAAATTACACCAAAATTAAAGGAATTGATTTTATCATGAGCATGATCTGTTATGATAAATGAAACTGCAATAGATGAATGAATGATTTCGCTTGAGCAAGACTGAATAATAAAATGTTTAAATTGATTTACTTCAATTGAGGAAATTTATTCGGCAGTTAAAGAGAACTAAGAGCTGAGAAATGAGAATTGAGGGGGGTGAATAGAATATATAGTTAGTAAAAATTTTTTAATTGATTAATTTTATAATTTATGGCGATTAATATGACAAATTCTACAGATAATATAGATCATGTAATTCTTGATTCTACAAAACAAGAAGAAACAAAAAAAGGTTTTGTTTTTAGTCTAGAATGACTTAATCTATGGTTTATATCACAACAAAAAATAGGTATAAAGTGAAAATTAATTTTTTTTCGTCTTTTAGCTACAATGGTTAATGCTTGAATATCTGTACTTAAAGCGGTGATGATTTTAGAAAAGCAAGAAAAGAATCCAGTACTTCAAAATTTATATACTAGTATAATTAGTTCAATTAAAAAATGAAAAAATTTAAGTGCAAGTTTACGTGAATATTGAGATAATTTTTCTGATTCAGAATGTTCTCTTTTGGAATCTTGAGAAAAAACATGAAAATTAAATTCGTCCTTGTTACAACTTGCTGATCAAGTAGAAAAAATAGATAGTATTTCAAAAAAGTTTAAATGAGCTATGATATATCCTATTGCCATAATAATAGTTATGATTTGAGCAATTTCTGTAATTATGACTGTGGTTATTCCAAAAATAGTAGAGATATTTTGAGATAAAGATAAGTTACCTCCATTGACAAAAGTTCTAATTTGAATAAGTGATTTTTTTGTAAATTATATGTGGATAGTGTGAATCTTTTTAATAATTTTTATTATTTTTATTATTATTTGGAAAAAAACTCCTATTTGAAAATATAAATTTGATCAATTTTTACTGAAAATTCCTATTTTTTGACAGATAAATAAAAAGATTATACTTTCAAAATTTTCAAGAGTATTATCAAATCTTTTGACAAGTGGAATTTCAATAGTTGAATCACTTCGAATTATATCTGATATAGTATGAAATGAGGTATATAGACAAAGAATATTACTCTTAAGAGAAGATGTAAAAAGATGAATAAAAATCTGAGAAAGTCTTGAAGATGATTCATTATTTCCAGAAATGTTGGTACAAATGATAAAAGTATGAGAAGAAACAGCTAAATTAGATAGTATTATTTTAAAATTAGCAGATTTTTATGATACAGAAGTGAACGATACTATTAACAATATACAAAAACTTTTAGAGCCAATTATTATAGTTACAATGGCTATTGTAGTTTGAATTATTGCTGTATGAGTAATGCAACCAATAATGAGTTTAGCCGATGTTGTATCAGAACAATAGTTACTGAATATTTCCCAAATTAATTAATTTAGAAATTATCTGAAATAAAAAAACCACAATAAGTTCTTTTTATTTGATTTTGTGTATATTATTTTTCTAAATGTAATGTATATTACAATCAAATTTAATTGTTATTATTCTTTTTTATTCAATGAAAGTAATCCTTGTTGATATAGTACCAAAACAATCTAAAAATGAAGATTTGGATTATCGTATGCTTGAACTTGAGAATCTTACAAGTACTTATTGAGGTCTTGTTGTGGTAAAAAAATTTCAAAAACGAGATTATCCAGATTATAATACTTATCTTGGTAGCTGAAAACTAGATGAAATTAGAATTTTAGCAGATGAATTGGGGGTAGAATTATTGATTATTTGAAATATTTTAAAACCAGCTCAAATTTATAATATTAATAATTTTTTTGAAAAAAAAGGATCAAAACTAAGAGTCTGGGATAGAGTAGATTTAATTTTAAAAATTTTTGATTTGCATGCAGCTTCACCAGAAGCAAAATTACAAATAGAATTAGCTTCAATAAGACATATGGGTCCTCGTATTTATGGTATGTGAATGGAACTTTCTAGACAATGAGGGTGAATAGGAACTTCCGGTATTTGAGAAACAAATATTGAAATAATGAAGAGACATTTACGTGAAAGAGAATTTAAACTTATTGAAAAATTAGAAAAATATGAGCATACAAGAGCAGAACATAGAAAAGCTCGTAAGCGAAGAAACCTGAAAACAGTTTGAATTGTTGGTTATACAAATGCAGGAAAATCCATGCTTATGAATACTTTTACTCATAAAGGAGTTTTGGTTGAGAATAAATTATTTGCAACACTTGGAACGAGTGTAGGTAATCTTTATTTATCAGATGAATCTTGAAATAGGGAAGTTTTGGTTAATGATACGATTTGATTTATTCGCGATCTTCCCCCAGAATTAATTAAGGCATTTTCTTCAACACTTGAAGATAGTATTGAAAGTGATGTTTTGATTCATGTTATTGATAGCTCAGATTTACGAGTATGAGAAAAAATACAAATAGTAGAAGAAACTTTGGAGCGTATTTGAGCTTGACAACCTAGAATTTATGTATTTAACAAAATAGATTTAATTACCAAAAAAAGAATTACTGAACTAAAAAAAGAATTCAAAAATTTGAATCCTGTTTTTATAAGTGCATACAAAAAAGTTTTAATAGAAGAGTTGAAAGAGAAGATTAAGAAATTAACAGATTAATAAATTTTTTTAATATTTTGTTTATTTACTTTTTCAAAGCCAATTGTTCTTTTGCACTTTCTTTTAAAAATTCAAATTCTAACTCAATATACTTATCCATATCCATTTGTTTATTAGTTTCTCTATATGGATCCATAAGTTTTTTAGCCTCAAATTTTTTCTTCTTAATTTCTTCGATATCAAGATTGTCTCAAGGTTCTACCATATCGGCAGTAATTGTTAATTTGTCTCAATTTATTTCAAGTACTCATCATCATACAGCAAAACATTCTTCTTTATTATTATAACTAATTTTTAAAATGCCAGGTTTTAAAGCAGAAATAATTGGTTCATGATTCTCTAAAACTGTAATTTCTCATGCTTTTGTAGGAATAGTTGCTGATTTTAAATTATCAATATCAAGAATTTTATTTTTTATAGAAATTAATATGAGTTTCATAGTTAAATTAAAAAGTTACAAATTAGAGACGCATTGCAATGCGTCTGTACTAAGTTAGAAAATTATTTAGTTTTTTCTTTTTCATATGATTCGATAACTTCTTCAATGGTTCATTTGTACATGAAATATTTTTCTCATATATTATCCAATTCTCATTTTGCGATCATGGTAAATCACTTTATAGTATCTTCTAGTTTTACATATGCTCATTTTGCTCATGTAAATTGTTCTGCTACAAAAAATGGCTGAGAAAAGAATCTTTGAATTTTACGAGCTCTTGATACTGTAAGTTTATCATCTGGAGATAATTCATCCATACCAAGAATTGCTATAATATCTTGTAACTCCTTGTATCTTTGAAGGATTTTTTGAACTAATTTTGCTGTATTATAATGTTCTTCTCAAACTACTTTTGGTGTCAAAACTGTTGAAGCAGAGTCAAGAGGATCAACAGCAGGATAAATACCAAGAGATGAAATTTCTCTAGAAAGCACAACAGTAGAATCTAAGTGAGCGAAAGTGTTTGCTGGAGCAGGATCTGTAAGATCATCAGCTGGTACATATACTGCTTGTACTGATGTAATAGATCAATTTTTAGTTGAAGAAATTCTTTCTTGAAGTGTTCACATTTCTGTTGCGAGTGTTGGTTGATATCAAACAGCAGAAGGTATTCTTCACAATAGAGCAGAAATTTCTGATCAAGCTTGTGTAAAACGGAATATATTATCAATAAATAATAAAACATCCTTTTTTTCTATATCACGAAAATATTCTGCCATTGTAAGACCAGTTAGTGCAACTCTTGCTCTTGGTCCAGGAGCTTCATTCATTTGTCAAAAAACCATCGCCGTTTTATCTATTACTCAGCTATTTTTCATTTCATGGTATAAATCATTTCATTCTCTTGTACGTTCTCAAACTCAAGCAACTACAGAGTATCATCCATGTTCACTTGCTATATTATGAATTAATTCTTGCATTACTACAGTTTTACCTACTCAAGCTCATCCAAATAATCAAACTTTTCATCATTTTAACATTGGAGATATAAGATCAATAACTTTAATTCATGTTTCAAAAATTTCTGTTTTAGTTGATAATTCAGTAAAAACAGGAGATTTTCTATGGATAGACATTTTTTCTTTAGTTTTAATTTCCTCTTTTCCGTCAATTACATCTCATAATACATTAACCATTCTACCAAGTATTTCAGGTCAAACTGCTATTTGAATAGGATTTTCGGTTGCAATCACTTCCAATCATCTCTTTACTCACTCTACAGGATTCATGGCTATAGTTCTTACTATATTATCTCAAAGTTGTTGTTGAACTTCTAAAATTAATTTAGAAGGAGCTCACTTTACTTCCAATGCCTCATAGATATTTGGAACATAATCTGTAAATTCAACATCAATTACAACACCTATAATTTTTGTAATAATTCATTTATGCATAACAATTAAAAGGTTAAAAAATTAAATTAGATTTAAGAAGTAAGATTAAAATACGATTAGTTTTTATTATTGTGTGAATAGGTATGACTAATTTTTAGAACTTTCTACTCAAGTAACAATCTCAGAAATTTCTTTTGTAATATTTGTTTGACGAGCTTTATTATAAGTTAATGTTAATTCAAATACCTTTTTATTGGCACTATCTTTTGCATTTTTCATAGCTACCATTCTAGAAGCGTGTTCACTTGCTTTTGATTCCAATAAAAATTCATAAAACATTAGATCTAGAATCATAGGAATTACTTCATATATAATTGTTTCTTTGTCAGGTTCAATAGTACAATTTTTTTTCTCTATAATGCTATCAATTTTTATTTCATATGATTGAATTCATATAAGACTTTCTAAAAATTCTGAAATATCAGATTTATTTATTGGTAAAAATTGTTTAACGATATTTTTTTGCTTTATTGCAGAAATATAATAGCTATAAAAGATAACGATTTTATCATATTTTTTTTCTTCAAAAATTCCTATAAGATTTCTAGAAATTTTTTTGGTATCGCTTATTTCTATGCTATCTTTTATTATTTCACTAAAATCTGTAAGCAAATTTCATCAAGTACGAAGCACAAAATCTTGAGCCTTTTTTCCAATGGTAATATAATCATAAGATCAAATAGGATTTGATTTTATGTAGGAAGCTACTTGTTTAAAATTATTTATATTATATCATCCACAAAGTCACTTATTTGAAGATACAATAATTATAAGTTCTTTGTCTTTTCTTTTTTTAGGTCAAGAAAAAAATGGCATATCAGAATCAATTTGATCAGATAAATTACTTAAAATTTTTAATGATTCGATTGCAAAAGGTCTTGAAGATGATACATTTTCTTGAGACTTTTTCATTTTAACAGTTGAAATAAGTTCCATTGCTCATGTAATTTTTTCTGTATTTTTTACAGTCTTAATTCTTCATTTTATTTCTTTTCAAATTGCCATTTTGTAAAATTTATATAGTATAAATTGGTAAATCTTTTGCTAAATGAAGGCCTGTAATTTCAAAATGTTTATCGCAGGTTTCATTTAAAGTTTTTTCGAAATCTTCCTCATTAATTATAAGATTAGAAAAATTTTCTACAAAAAATTTAGAAAATTCTTTATTTACATTATAAACATGTCATTTATCATAAACAAAATATGAAGTTCACTCTATATTATTAGGAACAGTAACCAATTTTCATTCTTTATTATAATTCTCAATTACTATAATTCATTTTTCTTCGTGTCATCAAGTCAATGTTTCAATATTACTTTCAGGTATATTTTTTATTACATTATAAATAAATTTTTTATTATCTAAGGATATTCAGTATTCATCAGTATTTAAAAGAAGTTTCATATGTCAGCATCAAGTTTTGATTATTGGTTTTCATTCTACTTTTATTTCAGCTAAATGTCCATTTGCTGTATGAAAGAAAAATTTATCTTCTCATCATATAAATTCTATATAAGCGTCATATATTTTTTTTCTATCTTCATCATTTAAATCAGAAAAAAATTCAATTGTTGCTAACAGGCTAGAAAAATGTCAAACATTAGATCATGGAAAATGAGAAAGACTATCGTTTTTTTTATCTTCTCCAGGCCTTCAATCGATGCATCTAAATTTATACTTATTTTCTTCTGGAACTTCTTGTAAGTTTTTTTCTATAAATTCTTTATTAATTACCATACTAATC
>CAZFLS010000036.1:0-9363 GCA_964518815.1 uncultured Candidatus Peribacteria bacterium | reverse complement strand
GTTTGCAATAAATTATATGTTGTTATTTTTTTGTCAAACATATTTTGGAGAATTTTTAGGGTTTAATTTTAATGCTTTTTATTATAGATATTATTTGATAAAATCAAGTTTTTCTTTTACTGAACTTATATAATTACGTTAATGAGTTATGAAAATGATTTTTAACTTTTCCAAAAAATAAAAAACAAAAACTTTTTAAACTTATGTTTAAATATATAATAATTAAAGATAAAAAAATCATCGATTATTCCCTTACTAATCTATTTAATCACTTAATAAATAAAAAAAAGTTAGAACCCTACCTAAAAATTGATGAAATTTAGATAACAATGGTTCTAACTCTAAAAATGGCAATTATAAGCCTTTTTGAGAAGATTTAAATAATTTAATCCTTTTTGGCTGGGGATGAGGGATTCGAACCCCCGAGTGGCGGAGTCAAAGTCCGCTGCCTTACCACTTGGCTAATCCCCAAAATAGTTGAGAGTTGAGAGTAAGTTGAGAGTTGAGAGTAAAAGGATAAGTGGCGTTATTATATATTTAATTATAAAAAGTCAAAAAAAATATTTAAAAGATTTATTGGTATAATCTAAAATAATTTTAAAACGATAAATCGGTATTTACCCCAGGGCAAGCCCTGGACCCTTCGGGTTTCCGCGGCAAGCCGCGGGGTATTTACCTATTTGTTGTCATCACTCGCTTGCGAAAAGAAAATAAATTTTCTTTTCTCTCGCTTCGTTCGACAATAAAAAATTTTGTTTTGATAATTTTTTATATATAATCTTTGCACTTTATTTTTTAATATATAATTTATGAATATACTACTTATATTAGTCTGAATTATTGTAATATTTGTAATATTTATTATTGTAAAATACAATGGTATTATACAAATGAGAAACAATAGAGAAAATTCTTTTGCAGATATTGATACACAATTACAATTAAGATTTGATCTTATTCCAAATCTAGTAAATACTGTAAAATGATATGCTACTCACGAAAAAGATACTTTATTACAAGTTACAGAAGCAAGAAATAATTATCAAAATGCAAAAAGTGTTGATGATAAAATGGAAGCTAATAATATGCTTACATGAGCCTTAAAGTCTATTTTTGCTTTAGCTGAAAATTATCCAGATCTTAAAGCAAATCAAAATTTTTTACAATTACAAACAGAACTATCTGATATAGAAAACAAATTAGCTGCAGCTAGAAGATTCTTTAATTCATCTACAAATGAATACAATACATATATTGAAGTTTTTCCTAACAGCATAATTGCAAGTGTGTTTAATTTTAAAAGATGAGAATCTTTTGGTTTAGAAAACGAAGAAGCGAAAAAAAATCCAAAAGTTGAATTTTAAGAGAGTTTTGAAGTTTAGAGCTAAGAGTTTAGAGAATTTAAATAATCTCACTCTTGGTAATATAATCTCCTAACCCTTAACTCACTTATGGCTGTAATTTGAATTCAATCTGCAATTTGGTCAAATAGATTTAAAACAATAGTTCTAATTTTATTATTTCCAATATTGCTTTTTTGAATATTTTTATTAGTTTTCTTCTGAATAAATTATTTTTGAGATAATAATTGAAATAATGCTAGAGAATTTTATACAAATGCAATAAATGGCACACTAAAAACTATTGAAGGTGAGCCTATTACAGAAATTCCAACATCTATATTTCCAGCTTGTGAAAGTAAAAATCCTGATATCTGTGTTTATAAAATGTATACTCTAAAGACTTTTGATGACGTTTTAATTATTTTTATATTTCTTTGACCTGTAATTCTTATTTGGTGTTTAATTTCATTCATTTTTCATAGAAGTATTATTTTTTCTTTTACAGAAGCAAAACCAATTACTCGTAAAGAATATCCAGATTTATATAACATAATTGAGAATTTATGTATTTCAAGATGACTTCCTGTACCAAATATTTGAATACTTGAAGATGATAGTTTAAATGCTTTTGCAGTTTGATGGAACCCAAAAAAATGCTCTATAGTATTTTCTAGATGAATTATAAATAAGCTAAATAAAAATGAAATAGAAGCAGTAGCAGCTCATGAACTTACACACATAATTAATAAAGATTGACTTTTAATGATTACAATAATAGTTTTCATTTGAGCAATTGCAGTAATAGGTGAAATTTTATTTAAAAGTGTGAGATTTTCATGAAATAGCAAAAACAGTTGAAATGCTAAAGGTTTGATAATTTTAGTTTGATTAATTTTAATTGTTTTAGGATATTTGATTCTTCCTTTGGTACAGCTTGCTATTTCTAGGAAAAGAGAATATTTAGCAGACGCCTGAAGTGTAGCTCTTACTCATGATAAATTATCTATGATAAGTTCTCTACAAAAAATCAGTGTAGATAGTAGAATTGAAAGTATTACTAAAAAATCTGTTTCTGCTATATGTATTGCTGATCCTTTTAAATGAGGTAAAGAAGGAATATTTTTTGATGAAAAATGAAATAAATTAGATAAGCCTATACAAACAGAATCTAATTCTATTTTTTCTTATTTTAGTGAATTTTTCTCTACACATCCTAGTATAGAAAATAGAATTGAAATGTTAGAGAAATTTTAGTTCGTAAAATATCTTAATTATATCCAAATAAAATTGATAGACATTCTCAATAAAAAAATTCATCAGAGCACCTTTTTTATAATAAGTCCGGATTCAGATCCGGACTTATTATAAAACTTAGCTACTTTTGACTTACTAAAAATCTTTTATTTCTCTACTTCCCCTTCTACTACATTCTCATCTTGAGGATTATTATCTTTTACTTTTACTCAATCATCTTCCTCTTTTGGAGTTTCTTGTGGAGCTTGTTTAGAGTAAATTTCTTGTCATATCTTCATCATAGTATCTTGTAAAGATTGTAAAGCTGGATCTATTTCTCACTTTGAAGCATCTTTATTTTCTAATACTTTTTTTAAGGCTTCAATTTTTTCTTTTGCTTCAGATTCTAAATTTGAATCAAATTTTCATGCATTATCTTTAATAGTTTTTTCTGCTTGATAAACTGCAGAATCTGCCATATTACGAGTATCTATACTTTCTTTTCTTTTTTTATCTGCTTCCCTATTTGTTTCTGCTTCTTTCACTAATCTATCTACTTCTTTATTATCCATACCTGTAGATCATTGAATAACTATTTTCTGTTCTTTTCATGTTCATTTATCTTTTGCAGTAACATGTAAAACTCAAGAAGCATCAATATCAAAAGTTACTTCTATTTGCGGAATTCATCGAGGAGCAGGTAAAATTCAAGATAAAATAAACCTTCCAAGTGATTTATTATCCCCTGCCATTTCTCTTTCTCATTGAAGTACATGAACCTCTACACTGTCTTGATTATCCATAGCTGTAGAAAAAACTTGAGATTTACTTGTAGGAACTGTAGTATTTCTTTCTATCATACGAGTCATTACTCAACCTAAAGTTTCGATACCAAGTGAAAGTGGAGTAACATCGAGAAGTAATATATCCTTTACATCTCAGGTAATAATACCGGCTTGTATAGCAGCTCAAAGAGCTACTGCCTCATCTGGATTTACCGAAGAATTAGGTTTCTTACCAAAAAACTCTTCAACTTTTTTAAGAACAAGAGGCACTCTAGTAGATCAACCTACCAAAACTACTTCATCAATTTGTGAGACTTGTAATCAAGCATCTTTAATTACTTTACGACATGGTTCTACTGACCTTTCTACTAAATCATAAATCAATTCTTCTAATTTTGCTCGAGACAATTTCATAAACAAGTTCTTTGGTCCGCTAGAATCCACTGTGATATACGGTAGATTAATTTCTGTTTCTGTAGCTGAAGAAAGTTCTTTTTTAGCCTTCTCTGCTTCATCTTTTACTCTTTGAACAGCCATAGGATCTTTACGAAGATCTACTCATTGTTCACGTTTAAATTCATCAACAATATATTCAAAAATTCTTTGGTCAAAATCATCTCAACCCAAATGAGTATCTCAATTTGTAGCTAAAACTTCGAATGTTCATTCACTACCAATTTCAAGAATTGATATATCAAAAGTACCTCATCAAAAGTCATAAACCGCAATTTTTTCATCTTTCTTTTTATCTATTCAATAAGAAAGAGCTGCTGCTGTGGGTTCATTTATAATTCTTTTTACATCAAAACCGGCAATTTTACCAGCATTGATGGTAGCTTGTCTTTGAGAATCATTAAAATAAGCAGGAACTGTAATAATTGCTTCTGTTATTTTTTGTCACAAAAACTTTTCAGCATCTCATTTCAATTTCTCTAGAACTTTTGCACTAATTTCCTCAGGTCTCACATTCTTGCCGTTAAATTCAATAAGACATTCTCACTCAGATCATTTTACTACTTTAAATGGAGCGTTTTTGATTTCATTTTGTACTTCATCATACCTTCTACCTATAAATCTTTTTGCACTATAAATTGTCTGAGCAGGATTTACAACTGCTTGTCTTTTTGCCGAAGTACCAACTAAGGTTTCTCAGTTTTTACTTGCTACTACAGAAGGAGTAGTACGTCATCATTCAGCATTTGGTATGATTTTTGCTTGCCCTCATTCCATAAAAGCGACACAAGAATTTGTAGTACCAAGATCTATTCAAATTATTTTTGCCATAGTTATATAAAATTAAAAATTAAAAATTAAAAATTTAAAAAAATTATTCTAAATTTTGTTTACTTGTTTTAATAATTTTTGTTAAAATAGAAATTATTTGATAAATTTCATTAAAGTATTTGCTTAAATCAATATTTATCAATTTTCATTTTTCCAATAAAGTTAACCATTATAAAGTTTCATTAGCCTCCTTTAGTGAAATGTATACTTTATGAATAAAATCTTTCTTTGACTCTCAAGAATTAGATTCTATAAGATTTGCTCCTATACTAGTTCAAGACCTTAAAATTTGTTTTGAGATAATATATTCTCTATTACTTTCTAATAACTTGAATAAATCTATAATTGCAAGAGAAAAATCTAAACTTTTATCAAGTATTATATTATCTTTTCTTTTATATTTTCAATATTCCATATTTTTTTATTATCAATTTTAAATTATCAATTTTCAATTTTTCATATATTATTCAAAAATTTTTTGCTGTCAAATAAAAATTAGCACTTTTTTTATATGAGTGCTAAATATTTATTTTTTCCTTTTATTTAAAGGAAATTTTAGTTTTAAATTAGTTAAAATATTATTTTTTATTTTTAAAAAGCACTGGTTACATTTTTAAGTAAAACTCTTTTATCTTCTGGAAATTTGATATTTTCTAGATAGGTAATAACCTTCTCAAATATACAATATTTATTATCTTTTTTATAAAAAAATCAATTTCATTCAAATTTCATAAGATCAAAATCCTTTAAAATTCAAGAAAAAGTATTTTCTTCCGGCATGATAGGTACAATTCAAGCTCACATATATTTTACTACATCTACTCACTCAAAATCATTATCATAAACAAAAAAATCAAAACCTACTAAAGAATTTGGATTTATTTTTTTTGTACTTGAAATATTTGGAAAATTATAATCTTTATCATCTCAAAGAACTACAGCTCACATTCAAATTTCTGATAATCATTCAACTATAAAATCTCTTTTTTTCTTGTCACTAATAGCAATAATTCAAACATGGGAAATAGATTTTGATATCGAAAATTGAGTTTTAATATTTGCTTTTGCTGTTTGTTTTAAGGACATTAAACTAGGTAAATGATTATTTGAAGAAACCATATTTGTATTTGTGTTATAAATAAAATTATTTAACACAAACACATTAACATAAAATAAAAAATTTTGCTAACATTTTATCTTGACGGAAATAATTTTTAGTTTTTGATTTTTTGAAAAATTTAATAGGAGACAAAGATTGCTAATATTTTAAAACAAATTGTGATTATATTTATTTATCTTCTTTTTCTTGTTTGATTTTTTCGGCAACAGTTACAAATCTAGAATGTATGGTATTTTTTACATAATTACTATTTAAAGTATCAATTATATTTGCTACAAGTACAGATAAATCTGTATTTCAAAAAGTAATATTATTTAATTTATCTGAAAGATATTCTATTGATCTAAAAATAGGAAATGCCGACTTATCATTATCTGAAAAAATATTAAACACATTTTTTGCAACTTTTTGTCTTTTACTTATATATTCATCTAAATTAATATATTGTTCAATAATTTTTTTCCAATTAATATAAATAATTTCTTCCAAAAAATCTTGTGAAGACATATTTAAATGCTTTTGTTTTATAAAATTAATTATAGGATTAATAAAATTATTAGAATATTTTCATCATCAAACTCAATCATTACCATTCATAGAAGAAGATGCTCATTTTGTAGTCTGTAAAACAAAAGTAGTCAAAAAATCTAATATAATTTGTATTGTTTCTTTTTTATATTCTTCATTACAATTAGAATAAATAATATACTTTAATAATTCATCGTTTGAACATTTTTCAAAATCAACCTCACAATTATTTATAAAAATCTCAATTTCTTTACCTTTATTTGCTTTTGATGTTTCTAGAGCAATATTTAATCATGTATTAATTGATATTTGTTTCATAAGTGATTCATTAAGCTTTGATATTCTTTGTTCATATATTTCTTCTAATAAATCTTTTTCTTCTAAAGATTTTAATATTTGTGTCTCTAAATCATCAATTATTTCCTTATTTTCTTGAATTTCTGTTTTTTCTGCTTTTACTGTTTTATCTGAAGTTTTTACTTTTAAATTCAATATTTTTAATTGATTTTGTAAATCAATTATTTTAGACTTTTGATCTCGCATTATACCCGTATCATGGGCATATTTTTGTCTTAAAGTAATATATTCCTTTTCTGTTTTACGAAAATCTTCAATCAGTTTTCTTTGCTTTTCAATAATTATAGATTTTGTGTCATTGTCTTTTTTTAGTTCTTCCATTTCAGATAATTGTTCTACAGCAACTTGAAGCCTTTTATATATGATGGAAAATTTATAAGGATAATTTTGTATAAGTAAAACTATTCACATTTTAAAGTAATCAATAACGTCTTCAGTATCTTTAATATTTTTATGTAGTTTTTGTTTTTGTAAAGTATTGGATTCTAAAATTTTATCAGATTCATCACTTACTGTATGACCTTGATCTATACAAATAACATCTTTGACATTTTTTTGTGTTAAAATATCATCTATATTTTTTTTAATTTCACTAATTGTAGAAATAGTATTTTCAGAACAAGCAAATTCATGATATATTTTTATAGCTTCTACTTTATCTAGAATCATCTTACTATTAATTCTTACTCCAAAACAAGCAAAACTAACAGAAAAATTTCTTACCCTTTCAACAATAATGTCAGATATAGAATTGGTTATTTCCAAAAGAACTTCATTGTGTTTTTTTCAGTTATCCAAT
Organism: uncultured Candidatus Peribacteria bacterium; assembly: GCA_964518815.1. GTDB lineage: Bacteria > Patescibacteriota > Gracilibacteria > BD1-5 > UBA2023 > CAYRGR01. The sequence continues at coordinate 1,914 of CAZFLS010000036.1, read as the reverse complement.
TCCAGCAATATTTTATCCATCACGTCATTTATTTTTTTGAGAATTTCCTTTTTATTGTTTTGAATATTTTTTATTGTACAATCAACATCTTTACGAAATTCTTTTTTTTGTGATTTATCAAGTTTAATATTTTCTCTAATATCTTCTATTCGTTTTAATATCAAATCCAATGTTTCATAATAATCAGTCAATAAATCATTTATTACAAAATTTATATACATCAAAAAAAGTTCTTTTTTATTAAAATTTTCATTTACTTCTAATAGTGATTCTCAAAGATTCATATCTATACCACTATTGTTATAATCAAACACTTGTATTTTGTTCATAAAAAATTATATTATTTTCTTCCTAAAAATTTTAATCATTCAAAGAAATTTTTCATTTGTCAGAAAAGTCAAGGAATTTTTTGTACTGTAGTAAGACTAATGTGCATCTTTTTATCTCATTTCCAAGCTGCAAATATTTTGTTTCAATTTACTCATTCTCGAATATATCAAATCGTATCAAATTCTCATCAGATTGGTAGTCAAGTAGTAAGGCTTATATACATTTGTTTATTTCATCTTTTAGCCTTAAACACTTTGTCTCAATTTATTCATCTCTCAATATTTCAAACATGGTCAAATTCTCATCAAATTGGTAGTCAAGTAGTAAGACTTATATACATTTCTTTATCTCATCTTTTAGCCTTAAACACTTTATCTCAATTTATTCAATACTCAATATTTCAAACCTGGTCAAATTCTCATCAGATTGATTCTCAATTAGTAAGACTTATGTACATTTTCTTATTTCATTTTTTGGCCTTAAACACTTTGTCTCAATTTATTCAATCTTCAATATCTCAAGTCTCATCAAATTCTCATCAAATTGGTAGTCAAGTAGTAAGGCTTGTATACATCAATTTGTATCATTTTCTAGCTCTAAATACTTTATCTCAATTTACTCAGTCTTCAATAGGCCAAACTCCATCAAATTCTAATAATACTTTATTAGTTCCGACTAAAAAATATGAGTTTACTAGACTTGTTTTATATAATTTTTTTCAATTAAATTCTATAATTACTTCAGCTTCATTATCATTTAATTCTTTTCAATCATTTAAGGAATTAATAATTTTTGTCTTATAACTATCCATTAATGTTTTAATTAGATATAGTTTTAGGCTTTCCACATCAAAAGTTTCAAAAAAATTTATTAATTCTTCTTTTTTTCAAAAAAAATTTTATGCAGTACCTAAATAATTATTACTATAATCTATAAAAGAATCTGAGTTTATTAACTCAATAAACTTTTTTATATCTTCCAATGGTACTTCTAATCATTTATTATTTATTCATGAAATCAGTATTTGATTAAAAATATTAAGAAAATATTCTTTATTTAAATTTTTGTTTTTATCAAAATAAGACTTTATCATCCTTTTACAACCATCACTTTGAAGTATTTCTAGTTCTGTCTTACATAAGTTAGTTAATTCAACAGAAGATTCAGCTTTTGTATTCATATAAATAAATATTAAAAATAAAGTTTTGTTCAATTTTAGTAGTTAATATATAAAGATTTTTTATAATTTGTCAAACTTATTTTTGGTACAAAAAATCATAGAAAATATAATAGGATTACACGATTTTTCATAAATTATAAATAAAATAAAATATTTAATAATTGCATTATAAAGGAAATATTTTGTAATTTAATATAAATATTATTTGCTGATTTTCTGAAGAAACGAGTTTTGCTAACCCCAAAAGTTTTTGTTACTTTTTGCTTACAAAAAGTAAACATTTTTATTTCGTTAAAAAAAGAACTAAATAAATTTGACAAACTACTTTATCTGAATAAAGTATCTGTATATTAATTTACTTAACTAAAGTTATCATGCTAACAAACAAAGAGCTACAAAAAGAA
>CAZFLS010000035.1:0-9376 GCA_964518815.1 uncultured Candidatus Peribacteria bacterium | reverse complement strand
ATCTAAAAGCAAGTTTTGAGATTGATATAGCAAAATTATTACATTGACATAAAAATGAAAAAATAGATTATAAAAAAGATTATAAACTTATAAATGAAGTTTATTCTCCAAAACAAGAACTTGCAATTTTTGATGAAATTTATAAAAAATCTTTAAAACAAAATAAAAAAATTCATATATCAAATATTAGTTTAGCCGAAGAAATTATTATTATTAAAAAACTCTATTTAGATTTATGATATTTTAATAAAGATCTAAATTGTTTTATAGTAGATTTTAAAAACTGTCCAATAACAATTTGAGTGAATATAAGAAATCTTATATATAGTTTTAAAGATTATAAATCCAAAAAAGAATTAATGTTTTTTATACCTCCACCAAGAGAACCTAGACATCAAAAGGCTTTAAAATCTTGAATTAATGTATGAATTATCTCCACTTTAAAACTAAACAATATCAAAGAAGAGAAAGAATTTTTAATTAATATTATAAAAGAAGAGAAACTTGATTTATTAAAATTATGAAAAGAGCTTTTTTATAATTTTAATAAAATTTGATTTAATTTAGAAAAAAATGAATGTAAAATAATAATTAATTAGTTTTTTCTGTTAATGCTGCATTCAATAATACTTGTTCCATTTCTTGTTCTAATTCATTTTGCACTTCCTTCATTAAAATAAATTCTTGAACTTTTCATTTATTTTTTATTTTTAAATTATCATCTATTTTTACTAAAATATATCAATAAATATAAGGTGCACATATATAAAAAACAATCAAAACAAAAAGTGAAATTATAATTATAAAAACAATTTCCATATTAATACCATTTTCTAAAAATAAATTAAAAGAAAATGCTTTAAGATTATCTGGATTATATGTAAATTCACTTGATGTGATTTGCATAATTTATAGTATTAAAATATATAGTTGTATAAATTAAATTTAAAAGTATAAAAATAATTAAGAAGTAGGAAGATTAATAGAAACTTCTTGTTTACTTTCAGATATGATAGCTTCTTTTTTAAGCTCTCATATTACAAGTAATCTACGATAAGTTGTTCAGATTGGCCAACAAGTCATAAGTGTTAATTCTTTTTTTCATTCTTCCCTATTTAGGATTTTTACATCTCAAGGTTTAATACTCTTTTTTTCTTTTATAATATATGTATATTTTTTTTGATTATAATAAATAATAATTTCATCTCAGAAAGATAAATTATCCAAAAGAGCAAATACATCATTATAATCTCATTTTATCCAAGGATAATTAGAACTATGTCAGAATATGAATACATTTCATTCTTCTCATGGTATTGTTGTGCCAGGATATCTTACTACTCATTTTTCTAATTCTTTCATAAATATATTTTCAAGATTATCCACATTAAATTCTCTCCTTATATCAACATTTACCAAGGGTACATTTTTTCATATTTTTGGTATTACTATCCTATTTTCATAAGGTACAACTTCTAAATCTATACTAACTTGTGAATTTAAGGATACTAACTTTTTTGGAGAAAAAAAAGTTTCTTTTAATAAATTATTTTCTTCTTTTAATTTTTGTGATAATCTTTGTTCCTCTTCTTTACGTAATTCTTCTGATATATCTATATCGTCTTGGGCATATACCTTTATTTTTGACTCATTAATTGTAGTAAGAATTTCATTGCTTGAATTTTTTAAATAATAGGGATTGATATAACTATAAAGTATTTTTGAGTAAGCACTGTAATTTGTAATTCATAGTAAAATTAAAAATGTTATTGTTGAAACAAAAATATAATATCATAAAAATTTTATCTTTTTTCAAAAAATATTGTAATTAAAAAATTTGTATAAAATTCATTTTTGTCTTTTCTGATTTAAATCAATTATTTCATTAATAAATTCATTTTCATCACTTTGATTTGTTTGAATAATATCTTCTTTAATTTCTAAATTTTCAGTAGATAAAATTTTAATATTTTCATCTATATTATCAATGATCGTTAAAATGTTCTCATTTTGAATTTCTTGTGATAAACAAGAAGTATTAAATTCATTAATATTTATAACTTTTTCATCTTCTTTCATTTGTATTTGTATTAGATTTTATTTTTGTATATAATATTTACGGTTGTATTCTAGCATATAAATTTTTTTAAGTCAAAAAAAACCCCGATTTTTCGGGGCTTTTTTTATTTTTTGTTTAATTCTCTATATTTATCTCTTATTATAGCTCTTTGTCTAATTTTTCTTTTCGTAAGATCTTTCTTATTATATCTTTCATTTTTTAATTTATTTGCTATTCTTGTTTGAAAAAAAAGTTTCTTATATCTTAATATAAGTTTTTCGTTTGATTCATTCTTATTTTTAATTGCATAAGTAATCATTTAGTATAGTTCTTAAAAATTATAAAAATAGTGCGGACACTTTATTAAAAAATTTAAATAAGTCAAATAAATTTAAAAAGTCATATATTAGTACAAAGTTAGAGACAAGACAATGCTTTGTCTGTACAAAGCTATCTAGTACATAGTTCATTTCTAATCTTCTTCATCAAATTTTACACCTCTTTCAGTTCTAATCTTTTCTGTAATGTTATTTGGAACTTGTGCATAATGAGAAAATTCCATTACATAAGAAGCTCTTCATTGGGACATGGATCTTAAATCTGTTGAATAACCAAACATTTCAGAAAGTGGAACATTTGCTTTCAGAATTTTTGCCATTCAACGCTCAGTCATTTCAATAATTTGACCTCTTTTTGAATTTAAATTACCCAAAATATCACCCATATATTCTTCTGGAGTATTTACTTCAACAAGCATTACTGGCTCAAGTAATATTGGACGAGCTTTCTTTGCGGCTTCTCTAAAACATTTTGAAGCGGCTAATTTAAACGAAAGCTCATTTGAATCTACATCATGATAAGATCAGAATGTTAAAGTAGCTTTAACATCAACTACAGGATAACCTGCAATTATTCATCTAGAATATGCCTCTTTTAATCATTTTTCAATTGCTGGAATAAATTCTTTTGGAATAGATCAACCGACGATTTTATTTATAAAAATAGTTTCTGATTTTAGAGTTTCATCTTCTTTTCTTTGTTCTGGAGTTATTTGTTCAAAAGTAATAATTACATGACCATATTGACCACGACCTCAAGTCTGTTTTGCGTGTTTATATTCTTGATCAACAACTTTTTGTGTAATAGTTTCTCTATATGCAACTTGAGGAGCTCAAACATTACATTCAACTTTAAATTCTCTTTTCATTCTATCAACAAGAATTTCTAAATGTAATTCTCACATACCAGCAATTATTGTTTGATTAGTTTCTGCATTAGATTTAACTAAAAATGTAGGATCTTCTTCTGCTAATTTATTTAAAGCTATACCCATCTTTTCTTGATCTGCTTTAGTTTTTGGTTCTACAGCAATATTGATAACAGGTTCTGGAAAATCTATTTTTTCTAAAATAATTTGTTTATTTTCTTCACATAAAGTTTCTCAAGTTTTAGTATTTTTTAATCAAATAACTGCTCCAATATTTCAAGCAGGAATTTCTGGTATTTCTTCTCTATGATTTGCATGCATTTGTAAAAGTCTACCTATTCTTTCTTTTTCTCCTGTTATTGAATTGTAAACATAAGAACCAGATTTTAAAACTCAAGAATATACTCTTACAAACGTAATTCTACCAACAAAAGGATCAGTAGCTATCTTAAAAGCTAAAGCAGATAAAGGTTCTTTATCATCCTGTTTAAATGTAATTTTCTTTTCAAAATCATCTACATCTGATCATGTAATAGTACCATTATTAATATCTAATGGTGAAGGTAAATAATCACAAACTGCATCAATTAATAATTGTACTCAAATATTTGATAAAGCTGATCAGCACATTAAAAGATATACTTCATTATTAAGTACTCATGCCCTTAATCCCTTTTTAATTTCTTCAACTGATAATTCTCAAGTTTCTAAATATTTATTCATTAATTCCTCACTTTGTTCTGCTGCTTTTTCTATAATCTGTATTCTCATTTCTTTTATTTGAGACATTAAACTCTCTGGTATTTCTATTTCTTCAATATTTTCTCCATGTTTTCATTCAAATTTATAACCTTTCATTTTCACTAGGTCAACAACTCAACGAAATTTGTCTTCTTCACCTATTGGAAATTGGATAGCAATAACCTTTTTTCAAGCCAATCTTTTTTTGATTGAATCATATGTCATAGTAAAACTTCATCCTGTTTTATCCATTTTATTTGCAAATGCAATTCTAGGAACGCCATATTTATCTGCCTGTTTCCATACGGTTTCACTTTGTGGCTCTACTCATTGAGATCCATCAAATATTACAACTCATCCATCCAAAACTCTCATTGATCTTTCTACCTCAGCAGTAAAATCAACATGTCAAGGAGTGTCAATAATATTTATTTGATGTCATTTCCAAAAACAAGTGGTAGCAGCAGATGTAATAGTAATACCTCTTTCTTTTTCTTGTTCCATCCAATCCATTGTTCATTCTCAGTTATGAGTTTCTCAAATTTTATGAATTCTTCACGTATAAAATAAAATTCTTTCAGATACAGTTGTTTTACCAGCATCAATATGAGCAATGATACCAATATTTCTAATATTTTTCAGATCTGTTGTGGCCATAAAAAATTAATAATTAAAAGTTAAGAATTTATAAATATAAGATATTATCTTATCTGTTAAGAACTTGAAAAAATTCACAATTTAAGAATAACAAAAAATAATCCCAAATATTAATTTAGTGCTTGGATTTTATAAAAAAGTTTATTTAAGTCAAATTTATTTAATTATTTTAAAAAATAAAAATTTGACTAAAATATCTTTTATATATAATGACATCGCTTTTATGCAAAACAAATAGTAAACACATTATTATCGCGGAGTAGAGCAGTGGTAGCTCGCAAGGCTCATAACCTTGAGGTCGTTGGTTCAATTCCAGCCTCCGCAACCAATAAAAATCTTCAATTTTATGAGGATTTATTTAAAATAAAGACCTTGCCAATGTAGCTCAGGTGGTAGAGCACAAGATTCATACCCTTGCGGTCGGCAGTTCAACTCTGCCCATTGGCACCAATAAAAGCAAAAAAGACTCTTTCATAAATTTATATGAAAGAGTCTTTTAAATGTCTTAATTTAAGAGAAAAAATTAATTATTTTTTCTTCTTTGCAGCAGCTTTTTTTGGAGCAGCTTTTGGAGCAGCTTTTTTTACAGCAGCTTTCTTTTTTACAGCCATAATTTTATGTTAAAAAATAAAAATTATCTACCTACTCTCTTTGTTTAAAAAATATATAAGAGAGCCATTAATATATAATGTATTTTTTTTACAAAATGCAAGTTTTTTTTTGACTTTTTTTAAAAAAATATACTTAAATTAATTTTTTATGACTAAATAAGATTAAAAAAATACTCCATCAAAGATGGAGTCAGGTTAAGATAACATATTTTTTAAGCAAAAATAGTAAAAACCTGTAAGTTAAAATATTTTTACTTAAAAAAATTATTAAATATTTTTTTTACTAATTCTATAGGCCATTTTTCCCACATTTCTAAAATAGCGCGTACATGATCTATATAACTAACAGTTTGTTCTATCTTGGAAAGTATTTTTATTAATTTAATTAAAATAATTGTAAGTAATATTCAAATAACAATTATAAAAATAATTGATACACATACAAGAATTGTGGTTGGTTCCATAAAAAATAATTAAAAAGTAAAAATTATAAAGTAAAATCTTTTAAAAATTTTTTAATTTCTTCAAGATCATCTGTTCTTTTTACTTCTTCTCAGGCTTTATAAATTATAATATAAGGAACTTTTGATACACTTAAATGTGATGCAAGCTCTACTGATTCTTGAAATTCAACTGTTTTAAAAGTTGCTCAACTTACCCATGCATTTTTCAAAATTAAAGGTATTTGAAGTAATAATTTTTTAGATTCATCTTCATTTTTGTCTGTAAATAAAATCACAAGTAATTTATCATTTTTAATTTTCTCAAAATCAGCAAAAATTTTTAATGCAATAGGCGTTTTGCTGATTGTTTCAGAAGTTAAATTTAAAGCTTTATCTCAAAGATCCTTTGTTTTATCTATAGCTTTATCTTTTAATTCAACAGCTTTATCTTTATATTCCATTGCCATATCTCATAATTCTTTTGATTTTTCAATAGCTTTATCTTTTAAGCCCAAAGCCTTTTCTTTAATTTTTGCCCAATCCATAATTTAAAAAGTTAATAATAATATTTTTTAATTGCTTTTTTATTTTATTTGTTTTTGTTTTTAAATCAAATTTAATAGAATCTTTTTTTGTCTCAAGATCTGAAAAAAGTTTGCAAAATTTTTCAAAATCAAATTCTTTTGAATTCAAAAAATATTTATAAGAAATAGTTTTTAAAATTTCCTCTGTTTTTTGACTATAACTTAATCATAAAAAAGGTATATTGTAAATAATAGATAAAATTATACTATGAAATCTCATTGCTATAACGAAATCCAGTTTCTTATACATAGATAACGTTTCTGTTAAAGAATTTGTAATTCAAAGTTTATATTTTTTTGAGAAAGTTTTCAAGAATTCATAGTCATTTGCTAATCAATCTTTTAAATGAAAACTATGAGTTAAAAATATTATTTTGTATCATAATCTAGATAAAAATAATACCATTTGTTTTATGTTTTCTTCTTCATTTTTTAAATATCCTTTTCTTAAAGATATTCAAACAGTTTTTGTTTTAAATTTATTTTCTTCTTTTGTTGATAATAAAAATACTGGATCATAAATTAAACTGGATTCTATTTTTAAGTTTTTTAAAATAAGCTTGCTTTTTAAATCCCTGACACTAACATAAATATTATTTCAATTAAATAAATATTTAATTTTTTCATAATTTTTTTCTTTTATGTTTATTCAAATTGCCAAATAAATTACCTTTTTTCTAAATAGTTTTGCAAGAAATATTCTAAATTTCCATTGTAAAATAGGTAATTTTGATTTTTGAAATTCATTGTCATAAATCAATCATCATCATCAAATTATTATAAGATCAGATTTATAAAATGCTAATATATTTTGGTATAGATATTTTAAATTTAAAAAAATTTTTTTTCTAATTCAGGTAGGAAAATATGTAACATAATTTACTTCATCTTGAATAAAAGAACTTTTTTTGTCATAAGTAAAAATATTAAATTTTGCATCTGAAAACTGCTCCTTCAAAATTTTATACTCTTCAAGAAGAATTAATTCATCACCTAAATTATATTGTCATGTTGCTGTTAAAATAGAGATTATCATTTTTTATATAATATTTATTAAATTACTAATTTCTAATTTTTAATTTCTAATAAAATTTCAAATGTTCTAATATTAAATTACCTATAATAAAACAATATTTAGACATTTAATCATTAATTATTTCATTAGTAATTAGTAATTTGTAATTAGAAATTCTTACAATATATTTATTAAATTACTAATTTATAATAAAATTTCAAAGCTAAAGACTTAGTTGTTTTATACAATAAACAGTTTTTTCTTCAATGGAAGTCAAATTGTCTGGAATATTTTTTACAATATATTCAACTTTCTTCTTATCATATCACATCTGTACTAGAGTTTGAATAATATCTTGATCAAACGGTTTTGAAAGATATATACTTTTATCTTTTCAAAATAAATCATCACTATTTACTTTATTTTTCATTTCAAGAATTATTTTTAATGCGGTTTTTTTGCCGATTCATGGAATTGTTGCAAGAAGTTTATCATCATTTTCTTCTATTGCCTTAGATAAAGTATTTATTCCAATTCACAAAATATTAATTGCCACTTTTCAGCCTACTCAATCAATTTTTAGTAAATTTTTAAATACTTTTTTATCTAGCTCAGATTCGAATCAAAATAAAGCTTCTGAAACATCTGTAACATGATGATATAAAAAAAGTTCAACTTCATCTCAGGTTTTTGTTTTTGATAAAGTAATAGGTGAAACAAAAATTTCAAAGCCTAATCAAATGTTTTTAACTAAAACAGAAATTTTATTTTCTTCAACATTAAGAACTGTTCATTTAATATAAGAATACATAGATTAAAAATTTAAAAAATAGAAACTTAGAAATTATAGTTTAGATTAAAAAAAGTCAAAAATTTAAAAAATATTATCATAATTTTTTTAAAATAGTTTAGCATGACCCAAAAATCTGGGGACTAAATTTTTTCTTATCTAAAAATATTTTATAAAAAACAAAACTCTCGTCCCTGTCATTCTCCGATAGGAGAATCCCTTCTTTAGAAGTAAATATTATTAGTTTTTTATAAATCTATCCATTCTGTATTCATATTTTTTGTTAATTTTTCTTATCTTCTTTATTTCTTTACTAAAAGTAATGTCATTTTAAATGTAATGAAGAAGAATTGAGAAATTACTTATACGTTAGTTTTGAAGTAAAGTTTTACTAATTCGAAAGTAGAGGGATCCTCGCTTCGCAAGGATGACAGATTGGAGAGAGAGATTCTAGATAATGTTATGAAATGACAAGTAAGGATTTTCCGGTTTCGAAGATAACATATACTCAGGGTTGTTTGAAAATTTTTATACATCTCCCAGATTTTCGGGTTATGCCTATATTTTTAATTTTTCTTTATTTTTTCAGTATTTTTCTTTATAAAATTATATATAGTATTATCAAGTAATGCTCTGTATTTAATACCGAAAACACCATAATTACTTGTCATTCTCCGAAGGAGAATCTCTTTTAGCAAGATACAAGTCAGCAAAAGAAATATTTTTATTATTTTGTAAGTTATTAGTATTATGATCTATTGAAGTAAAGATTATTATGTCTATATTATGGCAAGTGAAAGTGGTACATTGTATACCTGAATGACTAATAATTTAGAAAGAAGAGTATTTGAACATAAAAACTGAATAACAAAATGATTTACAAAAAAATATAAATGTCATAAATTGGTTTATTATGAACATTGAAATGATGTATATTGAGTAATATATAGAGAAAAAGAAATAAAGCATTTAAATCGGAAAGATAAAGAAAATCTAATAAATAGTTTAAATCCTAGTTGGATAGATTTATCAAAAAACTGGAAATAATTCAAACGATAAGGGATTCTCCTTCGGAGAATGACACACAGAGAATGACACACGGAGAATGACACACGGAGAATGACACGCGGAGAATGACAAGGTCTTTGTTCTAATTTTTTTCTTCAAAGAATAACAAAACTGTTTGTCATTTTTAAGTCTTAATTTCAGTAGTTAGTAACCATTCATCGCCTAAAAAACGCTATATTGTGCTACTATTAAATTACTATG
>CAZFLS010000034.1:0-9569 GCA_964518815.1 uncultured Candidatus Peribacteria bacterium | reverse complement strand
TAAAATAAATTATTTTAATAAAAATCTATCTCTCATTTTTTATTTTTCCCTAAATATTCTTCCCATTCTTTTCTATATTCATTTCTTTTCATTCTACTTTCTTTTTATAATTACGGTATAAGAAATATTCTTTAAATTTTTCATGGACAAATTTATAGGTTTTTTCTTTTTCATTATATTTGAAAATTAGATTAAGATTTTTTAGTGCATGTTTGCTATCCTTTTCTCATCATTTAAGTTTATATTTTGATATTAAGCTTTTTATTTCATCTTCAGTCAAAGCATCTCATTTTTTAATAGATTCTCATGCTATTAATTCTAGTGACTTAATTCTTTCATCTAGGTTATTTTTTGTATCTTCATCTGTATAATTTGTATCCTCTTTCATTTCTTGCCAATCATACAATCTTAAGTTAACTATTATATCAAAAAATTCAGATTTTAATATTTTTTGATCTCATATAATTTGGCTTATATCTTTTTCTATAATTCACAAATCCTTAAGTTTTTTGATTTTATTAGTATTTTTTATTAATTCTACAATCATAGATAACATTAATGGATTACCTTTTATTTCTTCTATGAAGCCATTTGTTTCTATATTATTCCATATATTTTCTAGTTTTTTATTTCAAGATACATAGCTTTTTATGTATGTTTCAATTTGTTCAGTCGAAAGTGGTTTTAAATTAAGTTTTCCTATTTCAGAGCTTAGAATTTCTCCGGATCTAGAAGTTATAATTACTTGTCAGGTTTTTTGTAATTCTTTGGTTCGGTTTAAAAATTCCTGTTTTTTAATTTCATCAAAGTCTGCTTCATCTACTGCATCAAATAGGTATATAAATTTATACTTTTTTTTACCTAATCATTCTTTTTGATGTTTTATTAAATAATCAATTTCTTTAATTGTTTTATTTTTTCATAAATTAACATATATAGGAAATAATATCTTTATTCATTCTAGTATTTCTTTATTTGGATCTTTTAAATATTCTAGAATTTCTAGCAATTTTATACTTTTACCACTTCAAGCATCTGCTTCTATTAAGATTTGTTTGTTTGAATTTAATAGCTTATCTATTGTTTTATACCATTCTTGTTCGATATTTACTGAGATAGTTACTATTTTTCAATTCTTTATATTCTCATCTAAAGATCATTGTCTTATTTGATCTATAAATTCTTCTAAATAGCGCATATAATTGTAGTAATATTCAAGTTTATGTTTTTTCATAATAGTTCTGCTGTCAAGAGATTGTATTAATTCTTGTAATTCTTGTAGTACTTTTAATTTTTTAGATTCATCTTTTCAGATTTTGGTAAATATGTAATCTAAAATTTCAGTTTCTTTTCATTCTTTAACTTTTTCTATAAAGTTTTTTAATAAGCCCTTTTTTAGTAAATAATCAATTCATTTATCTTTAATTTTTAGTAAATTAACTATACAGAAAAAAACAATATCTTCATTTTCTGAGGATAAATATTCCTCAAATAGGGAAGGGTTTTGGATAAAATAATTATTTATATAATTTTGAAGCTCCCAAATTTGTATTTCTTGGTTTTTAAATCTATTAATTTGAAGTTTAATTAGTAAATCTAGATAAGAGTCATCTTGTATTTTATTTTCTAAAATATTTATTATTTCTTCATAGTTTCAGATATTTAATTTTAAAATATTTTTATTATCTGCTTGATTAATTAGATCTCAATTAAAATTAATATCTATTTCTATTACTCATCAAGTAGGAAAACCTTTTCAATCTATCAACACTTCTCATTTTTTATGTTTTACTCATACTTCTTCTATTACTCATTTATTTGAAGAATGTCATACTAATACTATATTCTTGATCTGGCTTCAATCATTTATTTTATTTTTTTCTTGTAGTATACATGTAAGAGTATCTTTTGAAACGTCCATAACTTCTATCAGACCTAGTTCTCATTTTTTAAAAGTATATCAAATTGTTCAATCTTTTAATTTAATATCATCATTTTTAATTGATCTTAGTAGGCCTGTTTTTTTTAGATTCTTATTTCAAATATACAAAGTTAAAATATCTTTACTTTGATCTGTCCTAAAAGTATCTTCCGACCACATTATTTTTGAATTATTTTTATTTAATCATATTTTTTTTAAAATCTCTCAAACTTTTTCCATTTGAGTTATTCATATATCATCAAGGCGAATATTTGTTGATTTTGGCATACTATCATTTTTTCACTCAGTTTTACCATGTCTTACAAAATAGATTCTAGCTTTTATTGTTTTATTTGATGGTAAAAGAAATAAAGAATTTTCTTTTAAAATATATTTAATTATATTAGAAAAATTTTTTATTTTTTTGATATTCCATCTTTTTCAAGTAAATTCAAAACACGATTTTTAAAAACCTTTTCAGTTTCAGAAATATCATCTTTTTGAGAGATTAATTTACATATTTTTTCAAGTATTTCGTTATTTGGATTCATAATAAAAGACATATATAATTTATATGCCTTTATTATACCTTAAATTCGTGTTTTTTACAAATATCGAAGATCTTTTTATTAAATTCTTTTTATAGCTCAAATTTTGAGATTAATATTTCACATTTTCACATAAAAATTAGTAAGTCCTCATTTACAAATTATTGGTAGTTGTTCCTTGGTTTTCTCTTCCACTAGTCTAATTAATGGTAAAATTATTTTTCATAACATTTCATTTTTATTTTTACTATAGCTTGAAGAAGAAAATTCTTTATTAGAAATTTCTTCTCAAATATTTTCTAAAAGCTTAGTAATTACTTCTATTGTACCATTTTGAGATGGAGTATCTTTGGAAGTTAATTTCTCTCAAAAAAAGTATATTTTACTATTTATCATATCAAATAATAATCAATCTTTTTCTTTTTCGAGTATTTCATTGTAATCTCAAATGTAGTTATCCCCCTTATTACTATTAAAAACAAATTTATTTTTATCTACATATTTTGAGTAAATTCATTCAGAAATATATTGTTCTACTATTACTCAATCACTACATTCTCAATCAAGATAAGAGGAATATTCTATTTCTGTATTAGAATAATAAGTTTGCATATCTTTTATAGATTTTTCTATAGTATCTCTGCTTATTCAAGGTATAGTAACAACAATATATCATCATCATAATTTTCAGGAATATGCAGACACTATTCAGATTTTTTCATCAGAGTTTTTCCTATTTTTTTTGAAAAAATAAATAAAATCATCTGCAAAATTATTTTGTTCTTCCACCATGGATGATATATGTCTAAAGTTATTAATATTTTCTATAAATTTATTAATAACATCAATATTATGACCTTTTTCAAATAACTCTTTAAATAAATAAATTACCTTAATACTTATAAATATTACAGTATTATTTAAGATATTATAAATAGAACCTTCTTTTATAAAATTTTTTAGGTAAAAATTTCAATTTATATTGTCTTTTCAAAGTAAATCTTTCTCAACGAAATAGTTATATTTGTTTAGCTCATTTTTATCAGCTTTTTTATAAGATTCCACTTGTTTTGTATTTGTTGGAATTCAAGAATAAATTATACAGTAATCCAGGGGTAAATCAGAAGTAATAACACTATTTTTAAATTTATCTACAATTGGAGTAAATTCAGATTTTATAGAATCTAATTTATTAAAATCTAAGGTAGAACTAAATTCTTCTGAGTAAAGCAATGTTGGAGAAGATGTTTTAAATAATGTATTCATTGACGCATGTCATGTAGTATTTCAATATTTTGTAATTAAATCTAATTTTTTTGCTAAACTTTCAATTTCTTTAAAGCTTGGTGATTTAATAAAATCAAAATAATTGTTATTTAATAATTCTAAATCCACTTTTCATAAAAGTAAATGAATTCCCGTAGAAATAATTGCAGATGAAGTACCAGAAAAGCCAAAAGAATGTCATCTTGTAGTTTCTGATAAAATTGAGATTTCTAGTCAACCTTTATAATTATTTTCTTTTAAAAAACTTTCTAATAAATCAATAATTTTAAACTCTTCTTGATTAATGTTTGAATATAGGCTAGTCTCATATATCTTTTTTGATAAATTATAAAAGATAATATCTTTGAATACTATTTTTTGATCTTTTGTTTTTTTAAATCAAATGTAGCATTTTAAAGGAACTTTTGTTTTTGTTCAAACAAATTTTGATAGGTGTCATATTCATCAATGCCCCCAAGCAAAGGCAAAACAACCACTTAAAACTAAGTTATTTTGAGAAAAAAAATCTTGATATATTTTAGGAAAGTTTTCTTGTAAAGATTTTGTATTCATTACAATTCTGTTTGACATAAATTTTAGCTTTGAATTATATTGGAAAGTATATTACCAATTATTTTATTTTGTCAAAACTATTTTTATGCTGCTTGTTTCTCTAATGTAGATATTATTGATAAATATTCTCCTTTTCTTCTTACGTATTTTTTTATAAAGTTTTTATTGTCTTTTATCTCATTTTTAAATTGTTTTATAGAAACAAAATTGAGTTCATCAACCTCGTTATCTTTTTTATTTATTAAATAGTTATGTAAAAAGTTTTCATCTCATTTAAATTCATAAAAAAATACTGGATTTGCTTCTATATTATGAATTCTTTTTCCTTTATTTTTTAATCTATTTGTTTTAAATTTTTTAAAAAAAACTAATTCTTCAGGTTTTGCAATTATTCATGTTTCATCTTCTAATTCTCTTAAGGCACAATCTACAATATTTTTATCTTCTTTATTCATATGTCAGGAGGCAGAAATGTCCCAAAGTCAGTTGTATGCCTGTACATATTTTTTTGATTGTGCTCTTTTTTGTAATAAAATTTCTATCTCTCAATTATTGATTCTATAGACATAAACATGGGTATTAATATGAGGAATTCATTCTAAATGGGCTTCCAATTTTCATACAACATTTTTTGTTGGAAATCAATTTTTATCAGCAACAACAATCATTTCTACTTTACCTTTTATTATTTTCTTAATTTTTTCTATATCACTAAATGCTTTTTCTTTAGTATTTTGAATTTGTTTTTCCTTTTCTAAAGAAATTATATTTTTGGTTTTATTCATACTAATTAAAAATTAATATATAAAATATTTTACCATGTATTTGCAAAATAATCAAAAATTCAAAGAAAAAACCTGAAAAAGTAAAGAAAAAAAACTTCTTTAATTTAATTAAAGAAGTTTTTGAAATTATTAATTTGGTTTTAATCAAAAATTTAAGAATTTAGGAAATAACGGAATAATTGTATAAAATACAAAAAAACAAAAAATTTATATGTAATCATTTAGGAATATCTCCCCTTTATTATTATGAATAATTTTTTCATAAGGAATTTCTTCAAAGTGAATTAAGATTGTATCATTATTAATTGTTATATATTTTTTAAGATTTTTTTCGTCTATTGCAAAAGCTGCACAATTTGGTTCTATTGGCTCAATAATTGTAATTCATTTTTTAGTTGAGATTAAGCATTCTATCATTACTCAAGATTTATAAATTATATTTATATTATTTATATTTGGGAATTCTTTCATAGTCTCTATAACATTTGGTGAATTTTTGCTTAATATTCTTTTAGAATAAGTTTCATTTTTTTTAGTTCATTTTAGTCCTAAGAAATTACCGTTAATTCAAGGATGAATGAAAGATAAGTCTTTCATTCAAAAACATACTAATTTTTCAAGCAATTTCTCCTTATTTTCTCTTGATAATCTTAAATTTTGTCACTCTGAAAAATTTTTAAAATATACACTTTTTTTTCAAGCAATTTTAGTTATTCTTGAATTCAGGGCACTTAAAATTTCTTCTTTTGATAAAAATTTATTAATCAAATCAATATATTGGTCTATTTGTTTTATTTCTTTTCTTAATATATGAGAATGCCCTGGTATATAACTAAGAAATTTCTTACGATAAATAACTCAACTAAGAGGTATGGTCTTAATAATTTCAACCATGCATTCTTTAATTTTTGGAAAGCTTTCATAAATATTAATATCCTTTTTTGATAATATATCAGATTCAAATCTTTCTAAAAATTCTAATTTTTCCCAATTTTCTCCTCATCAAGATAAAATTTTATTTATTAAATCATTAATGTTTTTAATCAAAATTAAATATTTATCTTTTTCTTTTAACTCCTTCTTTTTCTCTTCTATAATATTCTTAAATTTATAAAATCTTAATTCATCAAATCAAAATGATATAAATATTTTTCTTGCTTCTTTTATTGATACATCGTCAAATTTTGATTTTTTAATGAATCTTTTTATTATAGTATTAAAGATTTCATTTTTTGATAAAATTTTATTTACTAAACCTGTATAATCTAATAATTGTTTTTCGTAAGGATTATTTCAGGTTAATTTTTTAACATCAAAAAAAGGTAAATTTTCTAATATTTTTTCTATTCATTCTTTGATTTTTGGAAAATATTCAAATGAATTTATATGTAAATCTTGGATTTCTCATAATAATTGTAATTGAAAAATATCAGTACAATCTCATTTTATTACCTTATCAATACTCCAATTTATATCTTCTATTAATTCTTTATCAACGGTAATAATAGATGCTACTCTTGATTTAATTTTATCAGGAGTTGTATTTTTTTGTGTTAGAACTTTATTGTCTGATTTCTTTTTTAAATTATTTTGTGGCGTTTCCATTTTTTTAAAATTTATTTTTTATACTCTAAAATACTAACAACTTTTCATGGCATTTCTTCCCCTAAAGTCTGCATACGTAATTCATTTGCAGTCTTTTCATCGTCATTAGTAATTCAAAATTTTTCTAATCTGTCAGCTGCCAAATAAAAACTTGTAACATCTTGAAATTCTGGATCTTCTTTAATAAAATTGATATAAAAATTTAAATCTTCTTTTATTTGTTTAAGAGGATATCCTTCATTCCTTTGTTTAACAAAAGAATTTTCATCAGCATTATTTAAAAGTAGTTCTAATTGTTTTATCATAATTTCTTTTTCCCTTTCCCATTCTTCTCAATCTATTCAGAGTTCTTTTAATTTGTTATCATAAAATTGCTTTCTTTTCACTTTATCATTAATGTTTTTTTTGTTATTCATATGTTAATTTATTATAAATTAATATTTTGTAATTTATTATTTAATTTTTTTATAATCAATTTATTTGATTTATTTAATTTGAATTTTCACTGCTTAGCATACTCTTCAATTTTATCTAATAATTTTCAAAAAAAATTATTATCAAGTTTTATATACACTTCTTTAAGGGATTGATCTAAATTATTTTTTGTAAGACTATATTTTTTAATCAAATCTCTATTATTTTTACTTACTTCTATATATTTAACAAAATTATCTATAGTTCCTAATCTAAATTTAAGCCATTCATTTGCTCTTTTGTTTTTGCTCCCAATAGATAATTTATTTTCTAATACACTATCTAAATTATTTTTTGGGTTTTTAATCGTATTAGCTATTTCATATTTTAAATCATTTATAACTATTTCTGGGTCTTTACCTATTAGATCATTAACATGATAATTTCTAGGGGTTTCATCCAAAACATATTCTTTATTTCAAAGCCTTATCTTCTCTTGTTTTAATCTTGAAATATCTCAAATTGCTCAAACTTCATTTCCTGCCGTTTTTCATAGACTTGAATTAATATTTTTCTGTAACTTATTTAAATCAATTTTGTTTAATACTTGCAATAGCTTATCAAAGTATTTACTGATTATAGGAGTATATTTAGCTATTGGTGCAAGAAATGCAATTCATCTTAGTATATCTATTCAAAATCATTTACTAAACTCAAACATCTTTTGTAGTAATGAGAGGTCTTTTTTATCAAAAGCAAGACTTCACTCTGCTACACCTTCTCATATCTTAAGTACATCTGTAAATCATTTTAAAATTTCTCATCATGTGTATATTCATGTTAAAAGAACAATTTTTGCTGTATTATCAGTTCATAAAGTATTTTCTAGTATTTTCATTGTTTCATTCATGCTTTTATCAAGATGGTGTGATACTCAAGCTAGATTTTGGATTTCTTTTATATTTGGAGTGTGGATTGGGACTATACTTTCTTGTGTGGTGCATTTTACTTGTTTTATTAATTCATCAAATTTATTTTTTAGATTTAATTTTTCTATATCTTGTTTTCTTAAAAGAACGTCTATTCTATCAATTAATAATTTTAATTCTTCTCCACTTAAACTTCATCTATTTACATTAACATAATTTATTGCTTTTTGTTTTATCAGATTTTCTTTAACTCAATCTTTGATTCAATCTCATTTTACATCAATAGATTTTATTTTTTCTTCATAACTTAAACCAGATTCAATACTCATTTTTGTTTTTATTTAAGCTTTTAAATCAAGAATAGATTAACATATTTTTTAAAAAAAGACAAATTTTTAAATTTTTTTGCAAAAATAGTTTATTTTTAAGATATTTAAATTCTAATAAATCTTTTAGCTGCAATTCCGGTTTGTATAAAGAATTTTTCAGGTGAAACATTATCTATTATTACCTCTGCACTTGCTCAGCTATAATCATATTTTGATACAAGCTTATATTTTTCAAAAGGGGTTCCTTTAAGTTTATTTTTTGCTTCAGATAAATCTCAACCTGTCCAAATAATTATTTCTTTTCATTCATTTTCTAAATTTTGGATAAGTTCTAAAGTTTTTTCTATTATTTGGTTATTTCAGTCTAAAATTGTGTCATCTATATCACAGTAAACTCAGAATATATCTCAATCCATTACTTTTGTTACTTCTCTTTTTGCATTTAAAATAAAATTTTCTACATTTTCATCTGGGGTTTCTGGTTTTATATCAAAAAGTTCTCTAGCTTGTTTAATTATTTGTTTATATTTTTCTCATTTTTCTTGTATTACATATCATTTAAGATCATGCTGCAAAATTCCTAAAATTCTAATAGAAGTATTTTTTTGAAATTCATTTATAGTTAAGTAAGAAGAAGTTTTAGATTCTTGAATTTCTTTTAATTCTTGAGCTAATTTTGTCATATCAGGAATAAAATCAAAGAAATTTTCACAAACTCTTACATTATGGTATTTCATTAATTTCATTAAGTCTGTTCAGAATTCATGAATAATATTTTGTACTATTATTTTTGGTGCGAATATGATTAATTTTTCTTGAGGATTTTTTTCTAAAATTTCCAAAACCTCTTTTACTGCATTTTTATCATCTGCAACTAGAATTTTAATTCACTGAAATAAGTTATCAAA
The DNA here is from genome assembly GCA_964518815.1 of uncultured Candidatus Peribacteria bacterium. Lineage (GTDB taxonomy): Bacteria > Patescibacteriota > Gracilibacteria > BD1-5 > UBA2023 > CAYRGR01. Next base: position 291 of record CAZFLS010000034.1, on the reverse strand, counting down.
TAGACTTAAAACTTGCCAAAATGATTCTGTTACGGGTCAAATTTTACCATAAATTTCTAATTCTTTATTTATGAATTGATTATTTGTATATGCTTCTGCTAATTTATTTGAGACCATAAAATTTTTGATTAAATATTAAAATATTTTTCTTCCCATTCTTGTTTTTCTATATTTTCTCATTTTGAACATATGATTTTGATTTTATTACCTTCTATTTTAAGATTTTTTATTATTGGATTTCTTCATCTTGTTCATGTTAGTTGATTTATAGAACGTGGGCGAATATATGCA
>CAZFLS010000033.1:0-9628 GCA_964518815.1 uncultured Candidatus Peribacteria bacterium | reverse complement strand
GTTCATACTCTTGAAGAAGTAGGTAAAGAATTTGGAGTTACAAGAGAGCGCGTTCGTCAAATAGAAGCAAAAACTTTGGAAAGATTAAAAAATCATCCATCTGCTGATAAAATCCGTTTTTTTAATTAATTAAGGAGTATTTTAAAATATTTTAATTATAATTTATATTTATATGACTGTAAATAATCCTTCAGAAAAAGATGTTAAAAAATCAAGTTTAACAGTATCATTAGAAACTCAAAAAGCTCTAACTAATATTTATGAACAAGTTAGAGCAAATATGGAAAAGAATACAAAAATAACTTGAAAATCAGCTTCAGAACAATGTGAATTAGGATCATTTTTATGTTTGATTGATAAAATTCAAAAAAATAATTAAAGTAAGAATGTCTTATAAACTATTTAACTATCCTAATTCAAAAAGATTCGCTAACTTTATTTCTCAAAAAAATTAGCTAGTTTTTTGTGTTTTTATCTTTTACAGTTTTTATTAAAGAATTTAATTTTTTTAATATTTTTTGATGTTCATTTCTATCAATTTTTTCTAAGTGAACATTAATATTAAAGGGGAGTTTGTTTTTTGTAATATTTTCTTGATTTAAGATTTTTTTTCATCATGCAATTTGAGTTTCAATATATTTTAAAATATATTCTGTTCATGTAATTAGTCAAAATTTTGCTTTTGTGTTATTAATTATTTTTTGTTCTGTAGAAGTTATGATAGGTAACATTATATCATCATAATTAGAATCACACTTTTTTTTTGTAGTCATCAATCTTTATTATTTCTGCCATGTTTAAAAATTTAAAATTGAAAATTGATAATTGAAAATAATTTCTAAAAACCAAAAACTAATACCCAATTCTTTCTAATCAAATTCTTCCTTCTTCTTTATCTACAGTAAGTACTTTTACTTGTACACTATTTCCAACTTTTACGTAATCTTCAATATTATTTACTCTTTCTTTTGCAAGTTTTGAAATATGTATCATTCCACTTTTACCGCTTCATAAATCAACAATTGCTCAAACTCATGTAATTATTCTAATAATTTTACCAGTATAAGTATCTCATACTTCTATATCTTTAATCATTTTTGTAATAAAATCAATTGCTTTTTTTCATTCTTCTTGAGTTTTTGCGGTTATAGAAAGTAGTCATGATTCATTATTTATATCAATATCTACTGTAAAATCTTTTGAAATTTTTTGAATTGTTTCACCTCATTTTCAAATTATTTCACGAATTTTATCAAGTGGAACAGTTGTACTTAAAATAAAAGGAGCATAAGGTGAAAGATTTGGTCTAGGAGCAGATAAATCTTTTATCATTTCTGTACGAATAAAATCGATAGCTTGTTTTGATTTTTCTAAAACATTTTTTATTACGTCCATTTTTAATCATTTAATTTTACAATCCATTTGCAAAGCTGTAATTCATTTATCTGTTCAAGCTACTTTAAAATCCATATCTCATAAAAAATCTTCTTGAGCTTGAATATCGGTTAAAATTTCATATTTTCAACTTTTTTCATCATAAATCATTCACATAGCTACTCAAGAAACAATATTTTTTATTGGTACTCAGGCATCCATAAGTGACATAGAAGATCAGCAAACAGAAGCCATAGAACTAGATCAATTACAAGTTGTGATTTCTGAAACCACTCTTATAAAATAAGGAAATTCCTCAAGAGTTGGAAGTACTGATTCTAGTGCCTTTTCTGCAAGTCGTCAATGTCATATATCTCTTCTTGAAGGTCATCCTCTAAGTCACTTAACTTCTCAAGTAGAAAATGGAGGAAAATTATAATGATGAATATATCTTTTTGAATTACCCTCAAACATATCATCAATTAACATAATATCTTTTGGTCATCATAGAGTTGTAATTGAAAGAGCCTGAGTAATTCATCTTTGAAATAATGCAGATCAATGAACTCTAGGAAGAACTCAAAATTCACCTTTTATTGATCGTACTTCATCTAAATTTCTTCAATCTAACCTTACTTTTTTTTCTAAAACATTTTTTCTCATGTAAGATTTTACAATTTTATAAACAAATTCTTCAATTTCACTTTCTTTCATTTCCAAATTTTCTTCGGTATATCATAAAAATTTTTTTACATTATTTTCAAGTTCTACTAATTTTTCATGAAATTTAATTTTTCAAGTGTTATAAAGAGGAGTGATTTTATCTTCATTTATAAATCATTTTATTTTTTCATAAAGATTTTCATTTATAGATTTTATTACGAGTTTTGATTTTGGTAGAGCATAATATTGTTTGTATTCATTTATAAAATCTAATTGTGCTGAAGAAAGTTCTTTAATTATATTGTGAGCAAAAGCAAAAGCGTCCAACATAGTTTTATCATCTACTTCGTTAGATTGAGATTCTACCATTGTAATGGAATCTGAATTACCTGCCACTGTAAGGTCCAATTTACATTCTTTTAAATCTTCAATAGATGGATCAAATTTAAAGGAATTATTTTTATCTAATATAATTCTGACACCAGATATTGGTCACTCAAATTCTTCACATCACGCTAGCATTAAAGCTAAACTTGCTCAAGTTATTGCAAAAAATCAATAATCTCAAGTACCAGAAGAAGATAAAATTGTAGAAATAATTTGTATTTCATTTAGAGTTCATTTTGGAAACATAGGCCTAATAGGTCTATCTATAATTCTAGAATTAAGTGTAGCGTTTTCAGAAGGTCTAGCCTCTCTTTTCATAAATCTATTTCAACCAATTTTTCATGTTGCATAATATTTTTCTACAAAATCTACAGTCAAAGCTAAATCGATATTGCTTGGAACTTCTTTAATTTCCTTTATTCCAGCAGTTGTAAGAAGATAATTTCAATCTTCATCTTTAATTACAACACTTCCATCAATAAGGAGAGCTAATTTACCACTTTCAAAAGTAATTTTCTTACCTCAAATAGTGTAAGTTTTTGATACTATTTTTAATTTTGAAGCATCAATGTCTTTTAATCAAATAATCATAATAAAAAAAGTAATATGTTAAAATACCACTTGTTTGATTAGTTGAAGTTTAGTTTAGTTGCTAGTTAACAAGCTTCAAGGTTCTAAAACTTATTAACTACCAGCTATTTGCTAAACTATTTTTTTGCTCAAACAAGCTGGATAAATTATACAAGAAAAAATTAAAAGTCAAAAAAAAGTGTATTGCAGGGACTTTCTTTAATTCAATATAAATCTTTCAAAACTACTATTGTTATATTTATTTAATTCATTTATTAAGTCTTCTTCTATTCATTTTATTTTTAATAAACTTTCAAATTTCATATTAATTACAGCATTAAAAATTTTTTTTAGGTTATTACTTGCTTTAAACTCATCTAAATGAATTGTTATTCAACATTTTCTTAGGAGTTTTAATTTTAATAATGCAGTTATTTTATTGTTTGTTTCATTTTTCTCTAAATAGGGAAGACTATATTTATAGTCATCAAATATATCTGGATGAGGGATTCATTCTGGCATTAATTTTCAAAAATAATTTAGTAAATCTAAAATGTTTTCTATTGATTTATGACTTAAATTACTATAGTCTATAACAGATTTTAATTTATAATTATTACATGAGTTTATTCACTTATTTACTTTTATTACACAATTAATAATACTTCCTAGATCGATAGGATTTTTTGATTTTGATTCAGAAAACCAAACACTTACTTTACCAAAATCTTTAGAAAAAAGATAAAAAATATTTTTGGATTCTTGGATTTTAAGTTTTTTGAGAATTATTGTATCGACGGTAAACATACTAGTCAATTATTTATAAATAATAGAGAGGTTTCAAAAATCTTTAATGCATTATAGAATAACTCTTTATTTTAAAAAACTTGACTTTAACTAAAATGCTAATTACTCAAGATTTACCATGATGTAGGTGATTTTCTAATTTCTAATTATTATTTTTCAATCTGAAACTTCAAAATTTATTGAATATACTCAATCATCAGTTCAAACAAATATTGTACCATCTTTTGGAATATAAATAGTATTAACTTTTCATTGTTGAGATTCTAATTGTCAGATATATTTAAGAGATTTTACATCTTTAAAGTTTTTTGAATCAGCTTCAAATATCCAAATACGATTGTTTAGAAGAATATAAATATAATTCAAATTTTGTCATATAAATATTTTTGGTGATTGATCAGATTCGATATCATAATTTTTCGGTAATTTATTCAGTAAAATAGATCTTTTGGAATAAGCTGGAACTGTAAAAAATTTATCTATACTTAAGTCTTTTTTAAGAACATAAAATCATCAATCCAATGCAAAGTCAATTATATTTAAATTTTTTATATCTGCATTATCAATAATAGAAATTTTTGAAGAAAATCAGTTTACTCATGGTTTATGTTTTAAAATCTGATTTCAATCAGAGTTTAATAAATAAATATTTGAGTTAAATGTTTTAATAATACTAGCATCTTCCCAAGTTTTTTGTCATTCTAAATTAACATATTTAAACTCTTGTTTGTAAAATTGAAGAACTCTATAGGTTTTCGTAAGAATATATATATATCATTCAGATGAAATATCTGATGATATAGCTTCTTCTCAATCAGGATAAGGATAAGATCTTATTTGTTCTCACTTTACATATGGTCAAATAATTTGATTTTTTCAAACAAAATAATATTTTTTATTTAGTTCAAAAACGGAATTCAAATACATATTTTTGTCTTGGAATTGTATTACCGTATTTGATGAACTAAGAACAAAAGTCTCAATTCCATTTATTTGTTTTTTTAAAATAGAAATTTCATCCAAAAGTTTTTTTACATCACTTAAAAAAACTCGTTTATCTCTAACTTGAAAAATTAAATCTTCAGCTTTTTTGATATTGTTATAAAAAACATCTTGATTTCATAGATCTTTATTTGCATTTTTAATTATATTATTTGCTTCTATAAGCATATTTTTATATTCTTCTGGCACGGAAGAACTTATTTTTGAACTAATTATTGACGAGATAATTGCATACAACAAAAGTGCTGAACAAAATAATCATAAAATAAAAAATAATGTTTGTATATGTTTGTTTTGAAGATCAATTTTTGATTTTATATATTGCATAACTTTTCATACATACTCATTTTCTACAATTTTATCTTTGATTGATAATAATTTTTCTTTAATTTCATTTAAATTTATATTTTGAATATTTTCTCATTCTTGCACTAATAATTTATTACTAAGAAGAATTATCTCATATTGTTCATTTATATTTTCTTCAATAAGTAATCTTTCAATGATATTGATTTTTTCATGATCATCTTTTAATTTAGATATTTCAAATATATCATCTTTTGTGATATAATCTAAAATTTTTACATTTGAAATATAAATATTGTCAGATGGTCATATATTTCAGCTTGAAATATATGAAAATTCTAGATTTTTACCTTGCATTCAATCGGCAATGTTTAAAATTTTATTGTTTTTTATTAGGTATATAGAATAATTTCAAAGTATAGAAAAATGAAAGGTTTCTTGTTGAATAATTCAAATAAAAATGTTTAAATTTTGTAGACTATAAGTTTTATTTAATTTTTTAATTTCTCTATTTAATGTTTCTAAAAGAATAGAAAAAGAATTATATGAATCAGTTTCTTTTTGATTTTTGGATAATACAAGGTCAATGATTAAATTGTCGATTACATTTAAAATGTTTTTTTGAGGAAAATTAATCTGAAAAACTACCTCCAAACCTATATCCAATACTATTTTTTTTGAGGTAGTAAAATTTTTCTCTTTTGTTATAGGTAAATTACTTTTTTTAATTTCAATATTTAACATAAAAATAGATTTAGAGTACTAGAAATAGGTTTCTAAAATTTTATAAATCATCCAACATTTTTAATACATCATCTGCTGATATAGAATCCGCTTTATCCGCTTCTTCTGCTTTTTTAATTTTAGCTTTACTCTCTTTTACTTGGAATTCTTGCCATTCAATCAAATGTTTTTCATTAAGAGTCTTGATTTCTTCTTGATATTTTACTTCTAATTCTTCAAGTTTTTTACGTTCTGTCTCAAGTATATCAAATAATCTATCAACTTGTTCATCAGTCATAGATGGAAGTATGTCAAACCAGTATTGTTTTTCATTATTATCCATTGACTCAGTTGCCAAAGTAAGTTTTATTAATTCTGGATATTTAGTTTGAATTTCATCTAATATTTGAAATGTGAATCAATCTTTTGTAATTTGTGCCATTTTGTTAAATTTTAAGAATAAAGTATTTTTATTGTATGTCTGATTATAATGGATTTTTAAATTTTTCAAAATTTTTTGAAGAATAATTTATTTTAAGTCAAAAGTTAGTCTAATTTTTTGTTAATATTTCGCATCATTTTTCTGTAACAAGCAAAGTCTCTTCGAATTGTGCTGATAAACTACCATCAGCAGTTTTTACAGTCCAATTATCTTGAAGTATTTTTGTTTTATGTGATCAAACATTAATCATCGGTTCTATGGTAAAAGTCATTCAAGGCTTAATTATTACTCAACTATTTCGTGGTGCTTTGTGATAGATTATAGGATCTTCATGGAATTTTACTCATACTCCATGTCAAACATATTCTCTTACTACAGAAAATCATTTTGATTCTACAAAGTTTGCTAATTCATATCAAATATTACCTGTATAATTTCATGGTCTTACTTGAGCAATTCATATTTCTAAAGCCTTTTTTGTAATTGCTATAAGTTTTTCTGCTAAATCAGATATTTCTCCTACTTTAAACATTCTACCAGTATCTCAAAAAAATCAATTTTTTATTACAGTAACATCAACATTTAAAATATCTCAAGATTTTAATATTTCGTTTTTACTAGGAATTCAATGACAAATAGTATCATTTAGTGATATGCAAGTATATTTTGGATATCAATTATAACCCATACAAGCAGATTTAGCTTCATTTTTTAAGATAAAAGCGTTACATATATGATCCAATTCTTCTGTTGAAATTCAAGGTTTTATATAATTTCAAATCATATCCAAAGTAGCAGCTGCAATTTTACAGGCTTTTTTTATTCATTCGATTTGTTCAGGCAATTTTATGATAATTTTTTCTTTTGACATCTAATATAGGTTAAAAGATTAAGAGTATGTCATTCCTGTAGAAGTTAACTAATTTGCTACTTGTAACTAATTAACTTCTTCCTTTAAAGGCATTAATAAGTGTTATTTCATCTGCATATTCGATATATCCGGAATTTGGTAATCATTTCGAAAGACGGGTGATTTTTATATCCTTTTTTATTGGTAAATTTTCTTTGATGTACATTGTTGTTGCTTCTCATTCAATATTTGGATTAGTTGCAATAATCAATTCTTCAAAAGATCAAGATTTTATTCTTGAAAATAATTCCTCAAATTTTAAATTTTTTGCAAGTATTCAATTAATAGGAGAAATAGCTCCTCATAAAACATGATAAAGTCATTTATAAATATGAAGTTTTTCTATACTTATCATGTCTAAATAGTCTTCTACTATACATAATACATTTTGATCTCTACTTGAATCATTACAAATTTTACAAATATTATTTTCAGAATCAGTATAACAAAAACAAATTGAACACTCTTTAATGTCATTTTTGATTTTTTCTAAATATGTAGCAAAATTTTTTATATAAGATGGATTTGCTTTGATTAAAAAAAAAGCAAGCTTAGTTGCAGATTTTTCTCAAATTCAAGGTAGATACGAAATTATATCAATCAATTTTTTTAGAGTTTCAGGCATGAATAAAAGGTTATAAGTACAAAGTTAAAAAGTTATTAAGTACGTAGTTTTTAATTAACTTTAAAAAAATATTTACCTTGTACTAGATGACTTTCTAACTTTATAACTAGATTACTAAAGTAGTTTTTAGTCTTTATTTATAAGTAAAGCTAAATTAGAATCTTTAAGAACTAAAAATTTTGGATTTTCTACAGTAGCCATCAAAGTAAGGGAAGTATCAGAAGAAATACTATTTAAAGATTGCACTTCTGCTATTTTCATATTTAAAAGATTTTTTTCAAATGTAAGATTTCTTCTTTCTATTTCAAGATTTCTAATTGTATATCATTTTGTAGCATTTACATTAAGAGTCCAAACATAATAAATTCATAATATTCAAATCATTATAAGAGTAAGAATATAAGTTTTTGTAAATGATAATTTAAAATTTTCTCTTTCTAATTTTCTTTCTGAGAAGAAGGGAAATTTTCATCTTTTCATTATTATTAAATTTGGATTCATGGAAACTTTTTGTTTGATTAAAAAGTAAAATGAAGAATGTAAAGCAAAATTTGTTTTCAGTTTTTTTATTTCAAAATCATCTGTAATTTAAAGTGTGTTACACTATTTTATATCTAAGAAATAGAAATTTCATTTAATGGAAATAAAATTCTTTCTTTTGTTTTAAGAATTGTAGCAGATACTCTAAAATCAGGAAGTTTACCGTTTTCATAACTTTCTATAAGTATTTTTAGATTATCATTGCTAAGATGAGGAACAAACACTTCTTTGTTTTTATGCATTGCAATTGTTCATTCTGTTTTAGATATAAATCATTCTGTATAATCTGTATAAATAAAGCAATTTTTACTTGATGATTCGGATTTATTCATATTATTTGTAGTTTTTTAAAATGTTAAAATATTAATTTTTTTAAAAGCTCGAAGTTTAGCACTTCTAGATCTAGGATTAGATTCAACTTCTTTTTCTTTTGGTATAAGAGGTTTTTTGTAGATCTTTTGTAATATAGGTCAATAAATAGTTTGTCCTGTAATATCATCTTTTTCTTCTTGTAAAAATGTTTGCAAAGTTTGTTTTACAAGTCTGTCTTCAAGTGAATGAAAAGTAATTACCGATAAAGTTCATCATATTTCTAATAAATCTACTGCTTGATGTAAAGATTTTTCAATTGATTCAAATTCTTGATTTACTTCTATTCTTAATGCTTGAAATACACGAAGTTTTGATTTTGGATCGAAACTAGATTTTTCTATAATATTTACCAAATCAAATGTGGTATTTATTGGTTTTTGTTTTCTTGTTTTAATTATCTCTTCTACTATAAATTTTGCTTTTTTTTCTTCTCAATATTGTTTAAATATTTTAAAAAGTTCAGAAGAAGAGTAGTCATTAATTATATCTTTTGCAGTTTTTATATTTTGAGTTTTATCAAATCTCATATCTAGATTAGAGTCGAATCTGAATGAAAATCATTTTTCAACATCATCCAAATGAATACTAGACACTCATAAATCATAATAAACCGCAGATATTTTTGCTATTTTAATTCTAAGAAGTTCTTTTTTTAGATTAGAAAAACTTGAGTGAATAAAATAGGTTTTAATACCTCTTTTTTTAATAATCTGTCAAACTTCAGTATTAATATTGTTTTTAGCCAATTCTAGATTGTCTTTATCTAAATCAAATCACACAAATATATCATTTTTATTTAGTTTTTTTATGACTCAAATTGCATGTCATCAGGCTCATATAGTGGCATCTACTACAATATTTTGTTTGTTTTTATTTATGTCAATTATGTCTAATATTTCAGCAAAAA
>CAZFLS010000032.1:0-9739 GCA_964518815.1 uncultured Candidatus Peribacteria bacterium | reverse complement strand
TTATAATGCTTAATAAGTTTTTTAAATTTTAACAATCTTCTGGTCTAGAGCCTTTGATAATATTTCATCTTGTGAATATTTTAATTTATCATTTAAAAGTTCATTTAAAACAGTATCAGAAATATCATTTAAAAATTCTTTTAAAAGTTCTTCATTTGCTATACGTAATAAATTTGAAGGAGGAAAACCTAAAAGATCTTGTCATGTTTGTGAATTTTTTATATTCATTTTTTAAAATTTATTAATTAATTAATTTATTTATATCAATTTTAAACTAAAACTTAAAAAAGTGCAAATTTTGGAATATTAAAAATCCCACTTTTGTGGTTTTTGTAAAACAGCTTACCAATTAAAATTAAATTGGAATTATAATTGTGACAGGACCAAACTTATTAAACAAGTCTTAAATTTTAGCAAAAAGTATCATATAATTATGTCAGAATTTTTTTGCACATTTTGGACAATAGGCATAGTGTATATAATAATCTTTAGCCTTTTTTTCTGTTTCTGCTAGATATTCATCCATAATTTTGATAAATTTCGGAATGTCATTATATCCACCATCAAAAATTCTAGATATAAAATTTCCAGAAATTACAACATTATTTTCTCACGGAACATCTTTTTCTACTGATATATATATCTCACCTCTAAAAGGTGTTGGGTCACGAAATAATATCAGAGTATCTTTTTTGTCAGTTGCACCCGCCCCAGCCTTTTCCACAGCTGTCCACATTCTGGTTATTTTTTTACCAATTGTAGGAGGAAAAGGAATATGAAAAAACTCTAGAAGGGAATCTTTAATATACTTTTTATTATTCCAGTTTAATGTCTGTTTGCCCCATTTTTCTTTATTGAATTCAGGACAACACTCTTGATTTTGATTTTCTTTATTCATAGTTTTATTAAATAAATAAATAATTAATTGTTTATATTTTTATAAAAAATTATTTAATATTTCTTTTCGATAGCAACTGTTCATAAACAAGATAACTAATAATTCCTAAAAAAATAATTAGACAAATAATGACTGCTACTATTATGTATGGATATTTTCAATCAAAACCGCTTGTCGCCAGATGTTTATAAAGAATTGCTCCATAAGCCCAAATAAGAACTAATCCATATGAAATAAAACGGTCGTACAGTAGTCGCCATGAACCGATCGCTGCTCCTACTAAAAGTATTGTGACAGTCCAGAAAATTTCTGAAAGACCAAACCTATTCCAACCAATACTGACAAGAAAAACTGTAATATTAGCAATGGTAGCTACTGTGATCCAGCCAAAATAAACACTAAAAGGTAGACAAATCAATCATTTTTCTCTTGTCTGTAGTTTACTAACACGTAAAATATCGGCTATACGAATAAGAGTAAATAGTAATCCACCCATAAGAAGAACTGAAAGACCGATATAATTATAATGCCATGCAAATATCCAGGTAGTATTCAAAAGAGAATTTGCAATAAATAGATAGTTTATTTTTGCTACTACTTCATTTTTTTCTCTTTTGAATTGATAAATAACATAAATCGCAAGCAAAGCGTAAATTAATCCCCAAATAGAAAATGCATAACCAGCTGGAGCAAACAGATTTGAGTAACTTTCTGATATTTCTCAAGTTTTCTTTCCACCTATAGGCAACATTATTGCAAGATAATTAACTATTACCATGATAAGATATGCTCCGAGTGTTAATATTTTTAATAACTTTGTATTCATGATTTTGATTAGTTATTGTTTGTCTATGTATTGTTTTACTTTTTTTATTTTATTTCCATGTGATAAAGAACATGCCAAAATTATAACAAGATTTTAAGAAAATCAAACTAAAAAACAATCATTGATATTGTCTTTTAAAACCTCTGATTTTAGTAATAAGTTTTCTTACTTTCTTATTTTTCCATAGCTTTTATTTTTAAATTTTTGGGCATTTTTTCAATCGCATATCTTAATGCAGTTCGAGGCATTATGCTTTTATTTTTAATTACCCAATCAAACACTTCTTTTTGATGAGCTTCGCTTGTAGCTTTGAGCATCCAACCATAGCCTTTTTGTACCAGATCATCTTTATCTAAAAGTAAAATGTTTGCAATATCAAAAATATCTTTTAAAAATTTACCATTACGTGCTGGAATAATAAGTGTTACTGTTGCAGCTCGACGCATCCAACGATTATCTGATACGGCCCATTTTTTTAAATTATTTAAAAATTTTGGGTACATATCCACAAAAGATCCGATTGTATGGTTGCACAAAGTGTCGCAAGATGCCCAGTTTGAAACATAATTATTCACCCATTTTTCAAAAACTTGAAAATCTGAAGGTTCAAAGTTTTGTCTTATTAAATATACAAAATGACAAGCGATAAATGATTCTTCCATAAATCCGGACTGCCACAATTTCTCACACAATTCAAACACATTACTTTTATCCATTACCAAAATTTCTTTTTCAAAACTTTTGGCAATTTTTGTGACTAATCCTGTTTTTACACCGTAGATTTTAACTTTTTCTTTAAAAAAATTTTGTCCTGTAGTCTGAGTATGTGGATCACTTTGTTTTTTTAATTCTTGCCTAATTTTTAATATAATTTCATTCATATTTTTTTTACTTTTATAATTTATTATATTGACCTTTGGTAATAAAAATTCGTCTATAATTAGGATTAGCCAATTCTTGATCTATCTCATATCTTGAGCCATAATTCCAGCCAATAACTTTTTTAGTATTGATATCGATATCAATATAAAATCTAGTATTTGAATCTATTTTATTTTTCATAATATATAGTAATTTATTAAAACAGATAAAACAATTATTGCATAACTTTCAAAATTTTAAGTTTTGGATAAATAGTAAAGAGAAATTAAAGATGTAAATGCCCCCTAAACTGAAACACTTTATTACTAAATTAATTTTAACTCAATCATTCTTTTTAAAGATTTTGATATAAATGAATCCGGGTTGTTTTTTAAAACTGTTTCAATATCAATCCACGAAAAATTCGAAACCTCATTAATTTGAAGATTTATATCTTTAGTTTTTGTTTTAAATACATACATAAAATCATGATGATAATGTTGTTTTTCTTGTTTTTTTGAATTTTCTGGAATTAAATGTGATTCTATAAAAATAGGAATTTCTGTTTCTTTATGCCAATCATACAAAACTAGGTCATTAATTCCTGTTTCTTCTTTTGCTTCTCTTAAAGAAGCTTGTAAAACAGATATATCATCTTCATCAACATGTCCACCGGGTTGAATATACATCTGTAGGAAATTATGAAAAATTGTTAATACTTTGTCATTATGAATAATTAAAGAATTAGCAACTATATGACCTGTAAAATTTTTACGATTAAAAACATTATTTTCTTCATTTATTTGTTTTTCAAGAAGTATTAAATTATTTTTGTCTTGTGGAAAGTATTCAAAATATTTTTTAATAATTTCTTTAGTTTTTTCCATAAATTTAAACATTATGATTAAAATTAGTCTTTATTTTTCTACTTAAATGATAATTTTATTAAACCAATTTATTTTTCTCAATAAATACCCCATGAAAGATCTGAAAATTGTTTAACTTCGGTCATAAAGCCTATTTCTTTAAGTTTTTTGTTTTCTTCTTCAACATACCAATATAGCTCGTCTTCAAAATCTTCAATTAAATCTGGATATTTTTGTTTCATTTTTTCTTCATAATTCCTACTTTCAAACATCAAATCTCCGAAGACAATTTTTCCATTTTTTGGTAAACAATCAAAAACTTTCTTAAAAAGAATATGTTTTTCTTCTTGTGTTAAATGATGAATTGCATATGTAGAAATAATAGTATCAATCTTTTTATCTTTAAAATTGTCAATAAAACTTAGTAAATCGCTTTTTATAAAAAAATATTCTTTTTATTTTTTAACTTTTCCTGAGCTATGTCTAGCATATTTTTAGAAATATCAACGCAATATATTTCTTCATACTTATCTATTTGGGTAGCTGTATTACCTGCTCCACTTCCCAAATCAATTATAGTTTTAGAAGAGAAAGTTTTTTCTTTTATCCATGTCATCATATCAGAATATCCAGCACGAATTGGATTATTCTCATTTTTTACATTATCATCATAATCTTTAGCTATTGGATCATGATTAAACTTTTTTGAAAATTGACTTTGCATATTAAAAATTTATTTAAAAAATAAATGTTTGTTTAATTTTCTTTCATCAAAAATTTGTTTAATAATTTTAATTGTTACTTTTAACATTTACGACTAATTACATATAATTTACAAAAAAAGTAGTCGATAGCAAGCGTTATGTGATGTATAATTTTACAAAAATTTATCTTCTTCTAGATTTAGCAAGTAATTTTAATATTTCTAGATATAACCATATTAAAGTAACTAATAATCAAAAACTTGTATACCATTCCATATATTTTGGAGCTTTCATTTTTACTCAAATTTCGACATTATCAAAATCCAATATTAAATTTAAGGATGCAATTCAAACAACAAATAAACTAAATAATATTCAAACTGTTCAACTTTCATGAATAAAAGGTATATTGTACCATCAAGTTAACATTCATAGTAAACTAATAATGTATACTACAGCTATTGATCATGTAGCTGCAACTACTCAACTTTTAAAGTTTTCTGTTGCTTTTATAATTTTAGATTTATATAAAAATAACATAATTAAAAATACTCAGAAGGTTAGTGAAACTGCCTGTATTACTATTCAAGGTAATTCTTTTTCATAAAATGCTGAAATTACTCAAATAGTTAATCATTCTAAAATAGCATATATTGGAGATAAATAAGGTGAAGTTTTTTTAGCAAAAATAATAATCAATGCAATTATAAATGCTATTAGAACAATAGGTAAAATGTAAGGTAAAAATAATTCAGCATAAGACCAAACTAAAATTGCTGACGAAATAGTTAATCAAACTAAAATAAAAGATTTATTTATAGTTCAATCTAAAGTCATTGAATCGTTATAATCTGTTCATACTTTAGAATAAATTCACTCACTCATTAAAGGATTAGACATAAATATAAAATCAAAAAATAAAACTTACACTCGCAATATACTTTTTTAATTTAAAAATTCAAAGAATTTTTATTTAATTTTTTTGCCCTTTTTATAAAAAATCTGAAAAAAGAGTTGTTAAATATATTGCCTAACATTTGCGGATATGATAAGTTGCCGAAGGCAATTTCCTCGAAGTGTATAACGACACCGACAGGGAATGAAGTCATATATCATGTTATGTAACGCTCATTGATTGTATGTTCATTACTTTTTTAACAGAAATTAATTCTATTCTTACCATATAAATGGGAATAGTCGATATCTTACTCTTGTTACATATTCTTTATATCCTTGCAGTTCTTTCTGAAGAACGATATCTTCCAGATATGTGCGAATAATAAGTATAATTGTCAATAATATTGCAGGAATCAATGCCCAAAAAGAATTAAATGCAAAACTAATGGCAAGAGTATAAATGATAAGACCAGTATAACCAGGATGTCGGATAATTGCATATGGTCATTTATTAATTACATAGTGTCCCCTGTCTTTTTGTATACGGACCGTACATGAGAAGAATTTATTTTTCCATATACATATATTAAACAAGGAATATCCGAGAAATACTAAAATAAATGCTAATACATTTATCCATAGAGGAAAATTACCTGTCCAGTGATATTTCCATCCATCCAAAACAGCAATCAAAGGAATTATACAACTTAATAACATAATAGTTATATAAATTATTGTATCCCACTTCTTAGTTCCAGGATTAATTTTCATTCTCTCTTTGACAACTTCTGATGGAATTAAAATCCACGTGAATAGTGAGTTGTAAATCCATAGTAGAAAAAATACCCATCCTTGCCAATAATCCCAATGTCAGGTGGAAATAAAAAGTATTATAAATATTAATATAATACTGATAACTGGTTTTAGAATGGCACGAAACTTCATATACATGCTCATGTTTTTTTCGAATCCGATTTTCATAAAATCCCATATAAATGATACCGTTTATTTTTTATAATTATCGTTTACAGCCAATTGCAAATATTTTACGAAAAAAGCGAGCGATAGCAAAACTTTTTGAAGTAAAATATTTTGGATAGTTGTTGTTATATGATGTAAAAATTTAACCTCTCGTAAGTAGTACTAAACCTATAATCGTTAAACAAACTCCAACAATTTTAGTCGCATTTAATGGTTCTCTCAAGATAATTAAACCCAACAAAACTGATACAAGACTTGTTAATCCAATTACAAAAGGAGCCCCGATATTTAAAGGTGCATTTTTTGTAAACATAAAAAGGTAAAATATTTCTGCAATACCAGTGAATACTCCTGCTAAAATTGGTAAATAAATTACTTCTTTAGAAAATGACAATTCTTGTCCAGATAATTTTAATACAATTGTAGTAATAGTAGCAACTAAAAAAGATGTTCCTGCTATAAACATTAAAGCTATAGTTGGACTTAATTTATCAGCGGAAAGTTTTATAAAGAAATTATAAAATCCAAAACTTGAAGCTGCTAAAATTGCAAAAGTTATCCAATTCATGATTTTTAGGTAAAGGTTAAATTTTATTTCATATAACGTTTGCCGATCATGCGACCGTTTTAATGTCGCATACTCGTTGTTATCGGATGTAATTAAAAGTTTTTATTTTGCCGAAGGCAAAACGGATTATTTGGGGCTATTTTTTAAATCTAGTTCCTTTTTTATTAACTCTCCGATTTTTTTGCCCGTTTCTTTAGATTGATCAATCCTTTTTTTTGCTTGTTCTTTTTTCTCTTGTGTTTGGACACGACGATAGCCAACTCCATCATTATTATCAGTTCTTTCCCATGGGCCCCGATAAGATCTATCCCTATCTTCCAAACCCATTCCAACAACCAAAGAATCGGTTCCACAATCAGCAATAGCTTTTTTAATTATTTCACACGCAACATTCAGAGTGCGAGATACTGATCCTTCTGGTCCCGGTCGAAATCTGCCCCTCCTTCCGCCTAAATAATCATAAGCGTATTTTTTATAATTTTCAATTAAGATTGTCCAATCCTTATCCAAATAGTCTCCAAAACCATGACTTTCATCAATAACTGTGATGTTTCCTTTAATTTTATATTTTTTAATTATTTTTAAAACTATATTCTTAATATCTTGAGTTTCTGGCCAAGTTTCTTCCGGAGAATCTTTGGTAAAGTTATAGCTAACCTTTGAGTCTTGTGACATTTCTAGCCATTGTTTTTTTGTGCTCTCTAAACAATTTAAACGCTCCACTCTATCAAAAATAGTATCTTTATTATTTTTGAGTTCTGTTATCTCCTTGTCAATTTTAGCTGCAAGCTCTCTGTATTCTTTTTTACGTGAATTATACAAATCTTCATTTTCGTCTGGATTAATGTTACTGTGACCCATGGGGCCACGCACGTCTATCGTAAAAAATTTAGGCATAGCTTCGCTTGGCCAAGCAGTTTTATAAATTTCTTTTACTATCCAACCAAGTAGAACGCCAGATGTTTGAGTAACAAAATAAGCTTCAGGCTTATATTTTTCATGAATAAATTCTATTTTTTCTTTTATCATTCTTTCAGATGATTGAAGTTGTATTTCTGGTTTGTATTCCTTTTTATTATCTGGTACATTTGCATTTGAAAATTCTATTTTATTTTCCATAAGTTTATTAGATTTAAAAAATAACCCCAAATTATCCACAAAGCGGATAAAAAAACCTTGAATTATTTCCGAAAACTATCCGCTATGCGAACCTTTTTCATATAATGCCCTTAGATAGGTATTTTATACGAAAAGTTTTTTATTAATTTTTTAGAATTAATATCTAACTTTCGATTCTTATAGTATACAATTTTTCCAAAAATACAAAAAGATTACTCTGCAAATTTTTCTGCAAAATATTTTTTTAAATCTTCAATTTTTACTTTATCTTGTTTGGTAGTATCACGATCTCTTACTGTTACAATATTGTTATCAATAGTATCTCAATCTATAGTTACACAATAAGGAGTACCGATCTCATCTTGTCTTGCATATCTTTTTCCTATAGATCATGTTATATCAATATCTGTATACCAGTTTGAAGCAAGCATTTTAAAAATTTCATCTGTTTTTTTTGTAAAATCTTCTTTTTTTACTATTGGTAATAAACCAATTTTTACTGGAGCAATATGCTTATTTAATTTTAAAATTACTCTTATTTTTTCATTTCATTCTTCATCAATTTCTATTTCTTCTGTATATGCATCAAGTAAAGCAAACAAGAAAAATCTATCCGCTCAACCTGAAGTTTCTACTATCCAAGGAATAAATTTAATATTTTTTTCTGGATCAAAATAACTAAGATCTTGTTTTGAGTGTTTCATATGATTTGATAAATCCCAATCTGATCTCCAGTGTATACCTTCCATTTCTTTCCATCATCAAAAATCTGTATTATATTCTATGTCGTATGCTACTTTTGCATAAAATACTAACTCACTATCTTCATGTTTACGAAAACGTAAATTTTCTGGATTATTTAAAAGAGATTTGTACCAATTCATTCTTTCTTGTTTCCAATATTCATACCATTTTTCCATTTCAGAAGGATGAACAAAAAATTGAAGATCCCATTGCTCAAATTCTCTTTGGCGAAATAAAAAGTTTTTTGGTGTAACTTCATTTCTAAATGCTTTACCAATCTGACAAATACCAAAAGGAATTTTTGTCCTTGAAGATCTCAAAATTTCTTTGTAATCAAGATAGATTGACTGGCAAGCCTCTCATCTAAGATAATACTTTTTTTGATTTTCTTCAGTTATTCACAGATTTAATCATACCATTAAATTGAATTTTTTTGGTTCTGTAAGCTCTCATCCATCTGGACTTTTTACTTTTCAATCTGTAATCATTTTTGCCATATCTTCAAAAGACATATCTCAAGTTGGGATTTTTAGTTGATCTTCAATAAGTGTATCTAAGCGAAATCTGTGGTGAGTTGTCTTATCTTCTGTCATAGGATCGGCAAAATTTTCCAAATGTCCTGATGCTTTCCATACTTCTTCTGGAGTTATAACAGCACCTTCAATTCAGTAAACATTTTTTCTTCCTCTTACCATATTTTTCCAAAAAAGATCTTTGATATTTCTTTTCATTTCAGATCAAAGTTGTAAAAAATCATATATTCATCTTACTCATCAATATATTTCAGATCCAGGAGCTACAAAACCTCTCCTAGTACATAAATCTAGTACTTTATCAAAAGTTGTCTGTTTTTCGTTACTCATAAATAAAAAGTTTAAAAATTAAAAAAAGACTCAGTAAATTTGAGTCTTGGGGTCCAGCTTATGGTAGGACGGTTCCACCCAAGTTCTAAGAAATAATTCTTAGCACTTTATTAGATAGTTAAATTTTTTCTAAAATATTTGCCATTAATATTTTTAGTAACTACAAGAAAATTTAACTATAAGTTAGTATAGATAAAAAATGAGAAAGTCAAATTTTTGAAATTCTTTTTCTTTTAATGAAATAAAAATGTTTATTTCTATCTTATTATAAATGAAAATAATAGTTTATCTATTTAGTTTTTGTTTTTCACAAAACTCGCTCCTTCAATATTTTATCTGCTACAGAATTCCTTTATTGCTCGACTATGTTACTTAGTTACGTTCGTTATTAATATTTAGTTTTATCTTAGAC
>CAZFLS010000031.1:0-9931 GCA_964518815.1 uncultured Candidatus Peribacteria bacterium | reverse complement strand
ATATATAAGTCAATAATTAAATTATTTAAAAAAAGATATTGGTTTTTTGTGTTATAAAGATAAGTATGATATTCTATTCAATATTAACAAATTAAAAAATTAAAACTTTTTTATGTTTTTATAATAAATATAAAGAGGCAGTAAAATATATTTAATTATATAATATGACAAAAAAACCATCAGACTCAGACAAATTAGTAATTCATCAAAATCATGAAATTGAAGGATTAAAAATCTGAAGCGATAATATTATAGAAAAAATTTCTTGATGAACTCGAGATGTTTTATCTTTATCTATAGATGAAAATACTCAATATGAAAACATAAGAATGATTTTATTTAAAAAAAATATTATTAAGGAGAAAAAAGAATTAAGTTTTGATACAGTGAAACAATTAGCTTTGTTAAAAGAAAAAGATTTTGATAATCTTATAAAAAATGCAATAAAATTAAATGAATGAGGTTTTTATTTTATTACCGAAGATATACCGCTTATTTTATTAATTCCTGATGAAATTATAGAAGAATGAATTAAGATAAAAAAAGAGATAAATATAAGTTTTAAAGTATTATTTTTAATGCCTTCAAAAAATGAATTAATAAAATTTTCTCATGAAATAAATGAAATTGAAGCAAAAATCAAAGAGCCAGACGAAATAAAAGCGTTTAATTTACTTTTTTCAGAAAACTGAGTAAAATCTTTTTTATATGAATTTGGTTTAGAAAAAAAGAACTTACTTGAGTATAAAGATAAACTTGATCAAATATGGTCAAAATGTATTTCAAATTTAATTACATTAAAAAATCATTGATTTGCTATAGAATGTAAAGAAGAAATTATTGATTATTTTGATATTTTATGAAATTGTAATATTGACGATTATTTTATAAAAAAAATTAAACAAATTTCGTCGTCTTATAATTTTATAAATATAAATAAGGATTTGTTTGCAATAATAAAAATAATAAATGATAGTTTAGATGACAAATTAAAAAAATATTTTGAAGAAAAGATTAATAAAGAAGTTCCGGATACTTATGATATAGAAAAATTAAAAAAATGCAGTGATGAAGATCTGGAAAAGATAGGTTTAATAATAAGATCGGGGTTTTTTGATGAATATAAACAATGAAGTTTATACAAATTTTTTTGATACAATACATGAGAAATTTGCTCTCAAATAAGAAATTATAGCAAAAACACTATTAACAATTTAATAAAATTAAAGAAGGTTGGCATTATTATAGATTTGAGCATAGGCGACCTAGATAATGTCAAAAATTTAAATGATTCATATATAGATAAAATTATTGTAAATAAGCATTTTTTCTTAAACAATAATGGTTTAGAACTAATAAATGGTATAGATGAAATAAAATTTGATAAAGTAATTGAAAATTTGCCAAAATTAAAAGATTTAAATGCTTTTGATAACAAATTTGAAATAATATTTATTGCTACCAGAAAAGATTGTTTAGATAAGCTTATAAAATCGCTTGATAATAAGCTAGTAAATTTAGAAAATTTTAAAAATCTAAATTCTTATTCTATTGATTCCTTTTTTGATGAACTTAATGACGAACTAATAGATAAATCAATAAAAATAGCAAATTATTGAATATATATCGATATATCAAAATATATATATCATAATATTATAAATAATTTTGATTTTAATAATGGTGTGATAATTGGTAAATTATTAAAATTAACAAATTTAAAAGAATTTTGATTATTCATTAAACCTGAAAATATAGAAGAAGTAATAAATATTAATGATTCTTCCTTAGATAATCTCATTTCTTTAAAGTCTGAATTAATTGATTTAAAAGAATTATGATTTACTATAAATTTTGATAATTTAATTTGAATGTTAGATACTAATTGAATGTTAGATACTAATAAAATTGAATATTGTGTTGCTAAAATATTAAGGTTAAAAAGTAAACTGTTTATCTTATGAATAAAAATAAAAAATATTGAAGATATTAATTCATTTAAACATACAAAAAATGATGATTATATTTTGGACAGACTTATTGAAAATAAAACATTATTTGATAAGATTAAACCATTAATAAAAAAAGATGAATATTATAATTATTATTTACTTTGAAAAAATCCTGAATTATTAAAAAATTTAAATGATAATATTGATAATATCTTGAATTTAAAAGATATTCTAAAATTTAATAATGTTGAAACTAATATTAATTCCGAAAGCTTTTCTTTTAAAAATCAAGAAGAATTAGGTATTGAAGATGTAAGTGATTATCAAATATATTCAGATATAGAAAGAAAAGAGATAGATAAAATACTATTAAATAAAGATTCTTTTATTGCTTGAAAAAATAAAAATGACTATATAAAACATACTTTAAGTACAAAAAAAGAAGTAATATTTATTGTAAGGAAAAATAAAGATATTTACAAATATCCTTCCAAAAATACAATTGTAATTAATGAAGAATATTTAATAAAAACAATTAAAGTAAAAGAAAAATTAAAAGAATTATTGACTATTTTGCATATTAGCTCATATAAATATAAAAAGGATTATGTTTATTTTTCTGAATTATCTCAAATAAGTTATTTAATAAATAATGAAAGTATAATAGATAAATTACTTTTACTTTGAAAAAATTGAGTAAAATTTAGTCTTACAAACATTTTTGAGCTTTGTGATTTTGATTTACAAAAAAATACAGAATGATGAAATGATTATGTTTTAAAATTATTAAGAGTACTTAATTCAAATAGATTTCAATTACTTTATGAATATTTAGATACTATAAATAGTTTGGGAAATTTTAAATTTTTTTCAAATTTGGATAACATTGAAAAATTATTATCTATTTCAAGCACAAAAACCGAGTTTGAATTATATTTAAATGTTTTAAAGGCTATAAAAATAAGCTTAAATAAGCAACAAAATTTTTATGATAAATTATTAAATATAAAAATAGATATTCAAAATGAAAATCAGTTTTATTTTGAAGCCTACAAATATATTTTAGATATTCTTGAAAGTGATGATAGTAATCTAGAAAAATTCCCAATCAATAAAAATAATTTTCTTGATTATTTAAAAGATGATGAGCCACTTATTATAATAGAAAAAGATAGGTGATTTACGAGCTATCCTATTTCTTGGAGTAAAAAATGGTTTGAAGAAGATAAAAGTAGACTTGAATTTGTAAATAAAGATATGATTCAAACTTTTAAAAAATTCGGATCAATTATTGCAATGGCAATTTTGGGCTGAACAAAAGATACCACAAGTTTTAAAGATTTTTATGGAAATATGGTTGGAAATATAAAAAAAGAAAATGAAAGATTATCGATACTACAACTTTGAGAAATATTCTCCCTTATTATAAGTAAAGAAAATTATGATTTATTTGATCAAATTGTAGAAAATAAGTTTCCAGTAGGAAATTTATTTAAAAATTTTATAGAAAATTATAAAATAAGTGATAAGTGAAAAACTATTCTTACTTTATTATTCGCAAAAGAAATAAATAATCTTTATGTTTTTGAAGATGATAGAAGGTTAGAGTCTATAATAAAAGTTGTTTATGATAGATTAATAAAATATAATTCAGTAATAGAAATCTATTCTCAAAAAAATATTCCGGAAGGTCTTAAAACTTCTTTATGATTGGAATATGAAGTCACAAAATCAATTGCAAAATGATATAATGAAGTTACGGGCAGTGATTACAAAAAAGATATTGAAATATTATCTTGTTATAGTGGTATTGCAAAAGGTAATGATGCAATTCATGAGATTGCTACAAAACCTACAGATAATCCTTATTTACTTTTACTAGAATTAAAATTATTAGATGATTTAAATTTCATTGATTTAAATTTCGTAAAAGAAGATTATAGTCGTGGATCTAGAAGTTATCATATTACATTTGGATGAGAATATGGTATTGAATTTAATAATAATGCAAATTTTATACAAAATATTTTGGTAGCAGCAAATTTGTGATGAATAAATACAAGCAATACAATAAATAAGGTTAATAGATATTCTAATATAAGATCAAAAGGAGATGACTCAGAATTGTTATTTGGTAATAAAAAAACCGCTGTAACTGAATATAGATGTCTAGCGATAGATGAGTCAGAGCCATTTGAAAAATGTCTTATTTCAAATTTTAATTTAAATATGGCAAAACAAGCTCTCGAAAAGTATTTATGAATTACCCAAGAATTAATACTAAAATTATATTTAGATGAAATAAAAAATATTAAATATTTTAAATTTTATTGTGAGCAAAATAAACTAATCAAAGAAGAAATAAAAGATGAGAGAATTTGGGAAATGATTTATAGTTTTATTAAACTTCAAATAAAAGTTATAAGTGCTATAAATGATCATAATGAGAATTTCTTTTGGAATGAAGTTGATGATAATGATAGTGATTGATATAATAACAGAAAAATGTTTGAATGAGTAATATCAAATGATAACTCTATCCAAGATAAAACATTTGAAGCTTATCAAAAAATTATTCAGATCGATCCAAATAGCTTTTTTGAAATTATTGATCCAAATTTTGTCAATAAGTTTACAAAAATAAATAATTTATTTTTAAAACCTCCAACATGAGCAATAACGGATTGAGTAAACGCTACTGCGGTTTTCAGTAATATTAAAACACCAAAAAAATATATAGATAAAAATGACTGATCTGTATGACAAGATACTGATAATGCATCAAAAAGAATCATTTTTGATTGTATTGATCAAAGAAAAAAAGAAAGAAAAGGCATCTATATTATCCAATGATCAAGTGTTAAAATGATTGTAAATCAAATACAGCTAGCATTACTAGATTTTAATGAAGAAATTAAATTACAATTAAATAGTAAAATTTTAAATTAATTATAAACTAACATAAACATAATCTCAAAATAAATCGCTTTGCAAAAAATAAAAAATCAAGCTCGGATGAATTTTTATATTTTGGATTATTTTTTTAGTGCCAGTAATGTGATTTTTAAAGCAAATACTTTGATTATCAATGATGAAGATGATAATTATTACGAACATTTACCCTTAAAATTACTTTTTTTGACAACTTGTGTTTAAATATACCATGTATTTTATTATATCCAAACAAATAGTATATTTAAAAATTAATTTTATTTTATATTTAATACTTTTTATTATGTCTAATAATAAACAAATAGATGATGAAATAGATAAGAAAACTTATCTTAAAATAACACCTCGACAAGAAATTGAACTATCCAAAAAAATTACAGCATGAGAAAAAGGTAACGAATATTTTGAATATGGAGCAAAGTCCAGAAAAAATATTTATAAATGAGATAGAGGGATGTATTAATAAATTAAAAGAAAAAAATATATAATGGGATGACGAGGTAAAATATTTATTAAATCTTTGTAAAAATAAATCATGGAATTCTTTTTGGAAAGAAATTAGAAACAAATATAAATATGAAAATATACAAATCATTATTCTTTACGAAGTAATTAAAGAATTATCAGGAAATATAAAATTAAAGAGCAAATTTTTGTCACTCCTATGGAAAAAAATGAACTTATACTTTTAGCTAAACAATACTTTTTTATTATTCCAGAAAATGAAAGAGATACTACTATTTATAGTGCTCAATTTAAAGAACTATGGGATAATTATCCTTGAGAAGCTAAAGAATTTTATACAGGAATTCCAGAAAAAAATGTTATCATTTAATAATACTCATGCTAAATGATTACGTAATCCTTGTAATGAAGATAATTTTAAAGAATCTATTTTACAAGAAAAAATGGAAATATATTGCAGTATTGAATATAGTAAAAAAGATATAAAAAATCTGGAAGAAAAAAAATTCTCCAAGTGAAAAACAAAAAAATTGGAAAGTTTAATAAATAAAAAATATTATCAAACATAATTTAAAAACAGCAAAAAAAGATTTAAAAAATGTTTTTCATAATAGTAAATTGAGATTAATTTATAATTTATAAATCGTTATCAAATTCTGTCGTTTTTCTTTATACAATTTTTGTACAAATCATAATTCGTGACGGTATGCCAGATTGGTATACTGGTATTATTATGACTACTTTTAATTAAGCAATAAAATTTAAATTGAATGTGCTCGGTAAAAAAAATATCCTAAATTTTTGCATCTTTTTGCAAAATATACTACAATGATGTTGTAATGTAATAAAAATTACATTTATTTTTTAATAATAAATATTATGTCCATAAAAAAATTAGGTTACCTAAAAGAAATCCGAAATACTCTAAAAAAGCCTGTAGATACTATTATAACATTAATACGCGATAAAGTTTCATTTATAATGAGAACAGATATTTTATGAAAAAAAATAAAATGAACAGATGATATTATTACTAGTATTTGAGACATAAAGTCTCTTTGAGTTCAGAAATTACAAGGAGTAGAAATAAATAATAAAGAATGGATTATTATTAATCCAAATACTTTAGAAAAAATAGAGTTAAAAATAAAATGAACAGATGATATTATTACTAGTATTTGAGATATAGAGCTTCTTTGAAGTAAGAAAGTAAAAAGAGTAAAAATAAATAATAAAGAAAGGATTTGCATTAATCCAAAAACTTTAGAAGCAATAAAAGTAAAATGAACAGAGGATATTATTACTGATATTTGAGGTACAGAAACTCTTTGAAGTAAGAAAGTACAAAAGGTAAAAATAAATAATAAAGAATGGATTATTATTAATCCAAAAACTTTAGAAGCATTAAAAGTAAAATGAACAGAGGATATTATTACTGATGCCTGAGATATAAAGTCTCTTTGAGGTCAAAAAATACAAGAAGTAAAAGTAAATAATAAAAAACAAATTTTTATTAATCCAAAAACTTTAGAAACAATAAAAGTAAAGGCTATAGACCAGAAGATTGTTAAAATTTAAAAAATTCATCAAATAAATATAAAATAGAAACCTCAGACCGAAATATTTATGGAATAACCAAGAGATAGTCTAATTTTTTCAAAATATACTATATATTAAGGCTCAATTATCAAATAATTTTAGGTTTTAGAGTTACTTTAAAATTAAATTTTATTTTTCTTACTTTTTGAATTTTAAAAATTTTTCATATAATGGACATTAGCTTATAGAATTTCTAAATTTGAAATTAGAAAAATGATAACAATCATGAAATTTTTTATTTAAAAACTAAACTAAAATATTCCATTACCTTAAAAACTTTATAACTTTATAAACTTTAAACTAAATCCATGGATATCCAGTATATTTTAGCCATAATAGTACTAACGCTCATTTTTTCTTTTCTAATAATAACTTATTTAAGAAGAAAAGCAGATTTCAATAGAGCTCTTAATATAATTTTTTTAAGTGTGCTTATTCCGAAAAAAGAAAGTGATTTAGATGAAAAAAAGGAAACAATAAAAGATTTTAAAGAACAAATAAGTATTATGGAACAACTTTTAGCATCTTTGAAATCCTTATATTCTGGCTCATGGTGATCAAAATTATATGGTCAAGATTATATTTCTTTTGAATATGTAGCTTATGCTAAAGAAATAAATTTTATTGTTGTTGTACCTAAAAAAGCAAAAATACTTGTAGAAAAACAAATTACATGATTTTATCCTGATGCAATTATAGAAGAAATTGAAGAAATAAATATTTTCAAAGATAGAAAGGTAGTAAAAATAGCCAATATAGAACTGAGCAAACCCTATTATCTTCCAATAAAGACTTATCAGAAATTAGAAAGTGATCCGATTAATAATTTGACTAATACACTTTCAAAACTTTGACAAAATGATACAAGTGTTATTCAAATTTTGCTTAAACCAATAAAGGATGATTGGCGAGAAAAACAGGATAAAATTGATGAAGCAATAAAAAAATGATTTAAATGATTTACATTAAATCCTTTAAAATGGATAGTTTTAATTATAGAGTTTTTATCAAATGCATGACAAGAAAACAAAGATAAAGATAAATGATCATCAGATAAAGATGCTGATAAGGATTCTTTTATAAAAGAAAAATGAAAAAAAACATGATATGAAGTAATTATTCGTGTGGTTGTAACTTGAGATGATGAATTATATGCAACAGCACAATTAAAAAATATTACTTCTGCCCTTATTCAATATACTTCTCCTGATCATAATAGCTTTAAAGTAAGTAAATACATAAATACTAATATTTTAATTCATAACTATATTTTTAGGTATTTTAGAAAATGATTATTTTGTAAAAAAATTATTTTAAATATTGAAGAAATTGCTTCTTTATTTCATTTTCCTCAATCAAGATACAATAAAACTCCAGAAATAAAATGGCAATGATTTAAAATAATAAAAGCTCCATCAAATCTGCCAAAAGATTGAATTTTAATGGGATTTAATATTTATAGATGAGTAAAAACAGAAGTAAGAATGTCAAGGGAAGATAGGTTTAGACATTTTTATGTAATATGACAGACTGGCACATGAAAAACTACGATGTTACAAGTAATGATTAGACAAGATTTAAAAAATTGAGATTGAGTGGCAGTAATGGATCCTCATGGTGATCTTGCGTCAGATATTTTGCCTTATGTTCCAAGAGAAAGAGCAGATGATGTAATTTATTTTAATCCTGCAGATACAGATAGACCAATGTGAATTAATTTGCTTGAAGCCGAAAATGATGATGAGAAACAAACAGTAGCACAAGATGCAATGAATATAATGTTAAAACTTTTTTGAAACGAAATATTTGGTCCTCGTATTCAAGATTATTTTAGAAATGGCGTTTTAACACTGATGGATTATCCTTGAGGGTGAGCTATTACAGATCTTATTAGATTATTTACAGATGATGATTTTCAAAAAGAAAGAATTAATAGTTGTAAGAATCCTATAGTTAAGTCTTGGTGGCATTATACTTTTGTAAAAATGTGAGAAAGAGAAAAATGAGAAATGATACCATTTTGGGCAGCAAAATTTGGAGGATTTGTTACTAATACTATGATGAGAAATATTGTATGACAAGTAAAAAGTTCATTTGATATTGCTAACTGTATGCAAAGTTGAAAAATTTTACTTATAAATCTTTCAAAATGAGTTTTGGGTGATATAAATTCTAATTTGTTATGATTAATAATGGTATCAAAAATTCAAATGGCAGCATTAAGAAGACAACTTATTGAAGATAAATCACAAAGAAAAGATTTCTTTTTATATATTGATGAGTTTCAAAATTATATTACAGATAGTATTGAGTCTGTATTGTCTGAAGCCAGAAAATATAGATTAAGTTTAAATATTGCTCATCAATATCTAGCTCAACTTGAAAAATCTGATGCTTTAACAAAATCAAATGTAAATCTTAAAAGTGCTATTTTTGGTAATGTATGATCAGTTATGAGTTATAAAATATCTCCAGATGATGCGGAATTTATGGCAAAACAATTTGCTCCAAATTATTCAGAACAAGATTTAATTAACATGGATAAACGTAAATGAATAATTAAATTAAGTATAGATCAACAACCAACGCCAGCATTTAATTTGATACCTTTAAATCCTTATGTTCCAGAATGGGATAATAATATTTGGGCAAAAAAAGATTTAAAATTAGCAAAAGCATATAAAGAATTATCTAGATTAAAATATGGTAGAGATAGAGAATTTGTAGATAAAGAAATATTATTTAGAATAGGAGGAGCATAAATTAATACAAAGTACAAAGTTATCAAGTACAAGGTATGAATAATTATAAGTTAAAAGTAAAAAGTCAAACGTTTATTAAAATTATGCTAAAATGCTTAGTAATTACTAATATTTAATATAATTTCTAATATATAATTTCTAATTTCTAACAAATGTTCTAATGATTTAATGTCTAAATGTTCTATTATTGTAGGGTAATTT
>CAZFLS010000030.1:0-9945 GCA_964518815.1 uncultured Candidatus Peribacteria bacterium | reverse complement strand
TGCTTCTTCCTTATCTTTTTTAATCCATAATGAGTATCTAAATTGATCTCCAAGCCATCATTCACCGTCTGAAGTATTTCTATCTGTATCGATTTGTTCAAAAAGGATCCAAACCGCAACTTTTTTATCGGAATCAATTATTTTTTCAGTAATTTTTGTTGGCTTAAATAAAGGATGGTTGTGTTGGTGATTATTTACACATTTCTCCATTTGAGAATATACTTCATTTTCAAATTTTAATTTTTCACCAAATTCTTTATTACTTGCAAAGACCATAGTCATTATTCTTTCTTCACTCCATTTTCTTTCTGCTACTGATACTTTTATTTTTATAAATTCTATTCAATCTTGAAGTAATCATCTTCATATAATTTGAGCATCTTTAATATAAACTTTGCATCTATAAAATCTATCATCTGGATGAGTAGCATGCGCATAATATTTATTACTTTTACCAATTCCAACTCATTTAATCCAGGCATAAAACATATATTTATCATCTATAGCATCATAATCTCTATCTGCATGTCAGGCAAGCTCTAAAGTAATATTATCATTTTCAAATGAAGCAGAATCTTGAATATTCCATTTTGTGCCTAAATCTCTAGATATAAATTCTTTTTTAGCTTTAGGATCATTTATAGCATTTTTTATAGTTTTAATTTTTTCTTTTGTTTTTTCATATTCTCTCACATTAAAAGTATCTATATATTCCTTTTTTTTATTTTTATTTATTTTCAAAATTTTAACATTTCATTCTCAAGTTTTAAAACCAAATATTGCTACTTGTTTATTTTCTTCTAATAATATTGGATTAAAAATTTGTAAATCCCAGTCATCTATATCATTTGCATAAGCTCATCTATATTGCATCATTCAAGAATTATAAATATTTTTGTCTTTATAGTCTATACAAATACTATTTAAATATGCTATTCAATGCCCAGATACAGAATTACTTTTTTCTGTAATTTTAAATTTAAAATTTTTTCATTCAGCTTTAGTTCTGTCAGAACTTTCCATTTCCAAATATTTTTTTACTAATTCTGGAATTTCTGGAATTTTTTCTTTTACTAGTAATTCTTCTTGTCAATTTATTACTATAAGGTTTCCTTTTTCAATAAAATTTATAGCTTCAGCAAAACCGACACTATTATTTATTTTTGTAGAAACAACATCTTTAAGTTCTTCTATTTTTTGTTTTTGGTCTAATTTTTCTGACAAATCTTCACCAGGATTATTTAAATTTTTTTTCATGATATTAATTGTTAAAAAATAAATTAATTGTAATTTCTAACATCTACACTTACCTGTTAAACACTCTTTGATTTTTTCTGGATCTTTACCTGGAATATGCACACCATTAGTTTTTATAAGTTTTCTCATAGCTTTTAAATGTTCTTCTCCATATCCACTTGTAATCATGATTTTTCCTTTGTATCATTTTGCAACTAATTGATTTGCTATCCATAAACCTTCAAAACTTTCATCAGGAGTTAAATGCATATCAAGTAATATCACCTGAGGATTATTTTTTAATATGGATTCTAAGGCTTCCTCTTTTGAGCTTGTTTGTGTAGTTTTAAATTTTTCAATCTCACTAAAATTTTCTTTTAGTCATTTTAAAAAGTCTCATTTATCGTCTATAGCTAAAACATCAGAATATTTATATGAACTTATTTCATAAAATTCAGACCAATCATATAAGCTAAAACCATTATCTTGAAGTTTTACTTTACTCTTTTCAAAATATCAAATTGGTTTAATTTCTTTACCTCATAAAAATATTTTATTATTTCTTATTACCATTTGACCACCAGATTCTTCTGATAATTTTAATGCCTCTAGAGCATCTTTGGTAGTAAAATCACAATGACTTATTCATAAAAAACATTCAGCTCAATTTGTATGTGCTACTTTATCATCTTCATCTATAAGATCACACAGCATACCATTTACTATTGTACAATGAGTCGAATTTACTTTATATCAACCATTTACTATTACTGTCTTTGGAGCACAAGTTTGGAAATTGTCATGACTCATAAGTCTCTCTCCGTCAAAAAATGCTCTTTCTCAATTTCTATTAGTTTTTGATCTAGCCACTGGTTTGCCATTTGGAGTAATGTCCAAATAACTGTATCCAAAAACATCTTTTATTTCAAAAAGTTGAGTGTCTGTGATGATACGCCTAAGTCGGCTATGATCTTTATCAAAAAGTATTGCAAAATGCCCAAATCATATAGCTGTATTCACGATTCGTAAATCTTGTATTTCCTTTTGAACTTCAGCAGGCAAAATTGGAATCAAATATTTTTTTATAATTTCTTCTGTTTTATTTCTATCAGGATTAGATAAATTTATTTTCTCTCTTAAGCTAGGATTATAATACCACCAATAATGACTCATCCAAAACATCATTTTTTGAAACAAAGAGAAATTTTCCACTTTTTTCTTCAATTTTTCGATTTCTTCATCAAAGATTTGAGCTCATAAAGTTTTTCTTTCTTCTTCTGAGTGGGTATCATCATCATCTGTTTTTCTAGATTCAATTTCTTTTTTCGCAGATTGAATATAACTTTCTATATCTTCCTCTACAGATTTTATTATTTCAGGATTTTTACCATATTTTGCTTCAAACAATTTTGGAATTTCAAACAATTCCTTGCAAAAAAATTCTCAATTAATTGATACAAAATTAAGATTATTTCTATTTATTAATATACCTTTTTGCAATATATTTTTTGTATTTGATTTTGTTTT
Organism: uncultured Candidatus Peribacteria bacterium; assembly: GCA_964518815.1. GTDB lineage: Bacteria > Patescibacteriota > Gracilibacteria > BD1-5 > UBA2023 > CAYRGR01. The sequence continues at coordinate 7,182 of CAZFLS010000030.1, read as the reverse complement.
TAGTCAAAGGGTTTTTATATAAGCATCGGTTATTGAATTTCATTTATTTTCTTCTGCTCATTCTATTATTTGTTTTTGTTTTAAATTTTTTGACAAATCATCGTCAATTTTATCTTTTTTTGTTTTCATAATGTAATAAGTTATAAAATAAAATTTTTTAAGTCAAATATATTTGACTGAGTTTATAATAATGATTATTAAATTATTATATAAAATTTGTCATATTAATAACTAAATAATAGTATTTATTGGCTTATAAATCAGGTAATAATTTGTTGTCGTTTTGCGACAAATATTTTTTTAATTGGTAAATTAAATGGTTATTATATAATAATATGTTAATATAATTTTATCATTAAAAACTGTAGTTTGTAAAATGGTTTATATAAAAAATAATAGATAAGTCAATATTCAAATATTATTATCTGTTATAAAATTTTGACAACAACTAATATGAATATATACTGAGAAAGTTTTTAAAATGATAAAATTTAAATTTAAAAAATAATTTTAATTTATTTATTTTATGTTAAAAAATATATTAAAAAATCTTGGATATAAAGATCAAGAAGTTAACATTTTTTTACAAACAGCTTCTTTATGAATATCTCCAGCTAGCTTGATTGCAAAAAAATCTAATTTAAAAAGGACTACTTGTTATCAAATATTAGAATTATTGTGTCAAAAATGAATAATAAAAAAGCATATTAAATCAAAATTGAGATATTATGAGGCTATATCAATAGATGATTTAATAACTTTTGTTAAAACTAATATTGATGATTTGAATAATAGTTATGAGAATTTAAAGAAAAATAAAAATGATTTAGAGAAAATTTATCAAAAACAAATTTGAGATACTTCAGTGTCTTTTTATGAGTGATTTGATGATATTAAACAAGCTTATGATAGTATTTTAAATACAAATGATAATGAAATTTATTCCATGACAAAAAAACAATTTAGTACATCAAATCATCCTCTTCACACTTATTGGCAAAAATATTTAAATCATAGATTATCCTACAAAAAAATGAGTTATAATATAATAAATTGAGAAGATATTAAAAAATCAAACATAAAGATTGAAAATAAAAAACTTAGAAATACACTAGAAATTTCAAAAGATATTTTCCCAATTTTTTGAGATATAAAAGTATCTTGAGATAAATTTGTAATAATTTCTCAACAAGAATGAAGAATTTTTGGTATTCTCATCCAAAATCAAGAATTAGCAAATATGTTTAAAAATATTTGTAAAATATTATGGGATAAATTTAATCTTGAAAAAAGAAAGGGTTTATAATAAATTCTTTTCAGGATATTATAACTGTGGAATTGTTTTTTGATTCACTTTGTCTTAATTCTTTTAAATCATTTCAATATTTTTTCTTTAGTAGTGAATTAATTTTTTTTATTGCTCAAATTTTATCTAATATATCATATATTCTTAGCACAGCATCCTTATTATTCATATCTGTCATACGTACAATTTGTTCTATTCTTTCTCATTTAATTTCAAATGTCATATTTCATAAATCTTTAATTTCATAATCATTTTTATCTTTATCCATTTTTAAGTCATATATTTTAATTTCTTTATCTTCTATTTTTCATTTTCAATTTTCGGTTTTTAGATTCTTATTTCTAATTTGTTTTTTGCAATATTTATCTATTAAAAAATTTTTAAGTTCTTCTATATTTTCATGGGTTATAGTAGAAATTACTAGAATTTGTTTCTTTTTTAATTTTTTTGTTAAATCTTTTTTGATAAAATCAATCATTTCTTTATCAAATAAATCAGCTTTTGTAAGGATAATAATTTCTTCTTTTTTGGCTAATTTATCAGAAAAAATTTTTAATTCTTTCCTGATTTCCAAATAATTTTTTTCTATTTTATCTAGCTCTTGAATATCAAGTAAATGAACTAAAACTTTGGTTCTTTCTATGTGTTTTAAAAAATTTATTCAAAGTCATTTTCAAGTGCTTGCTCATTTAATTAATCAAGGAGTATCTTCGATTATCAAACTTTTTCATTTATGTTCCATTACTCACAAATTTGGTATTATTGTAGTGAAAGGATATGGTGCAATTTTTGGTTTTACATTTGTGATAGTCTTAATTAAAGTAGATTTTCAAGCGTTTGGTAAGCCTATAAGTCATATATCAGCAACAAGCTTTAATTCGAAAATAACTGTTTTTTCTTCTCATACATCTCATAATTCAGCAAAATTTGGTGCTTGTCTTATAGAAGAAATAAAATGAGCATTTCAATATCCTCATCTTCCTCATTTACAAATAACAAAGCGATCTTTATTCTTATTTAAATCATATATTAATTCTCAAGTTTTTGCATCTTTTACTAGTGTTCAAACTGGTAAATTTATAATAATATCTTCTGCATATGCTCAGGTCATTATTTTGATTTGTCATCTTTCTCAAGAACCAGCTTTTATGACTTTTTTATGACGAAATTCACTTAATGTATTAATATTTGAATCAGCATTTAAAATTATATCTCATCATTTTCATCAATTTCCTCAGTATGGTCATCATTTTGGCATAAATTTTTCTCTTCTCCAAGATACTAATCAATCTCATCATTTTCAAGCGATAAGTGTTACTTTTACTTCATCGATAAACATAAATTTGTTACAAGTTAAAAGTTATAAGTTAAAATTAATCTGATAAAGTATATTAAAAAAGATTTTTTTTCAAAAAGATTTGTAATTTTTTAAAATTCTATATAATCAGCACATTAAAAAAGTTGAGATTGGGAAATTTTATCCTTAATTCTCAGCTCTTAATTCTTAATTCTTACAATTATGGCAAAAGGGAAGAGAACATATATGTCACTTATTTCTACAGAAAGTGGAATTATGTGATATATTACAAACGTTCAAAAGAAAAATTTGGGCGATAAAAAATTAGAATTAAAAAAATATGATAAAAAATTAAGAAAGCATGTTGTTTTTAAGATGAAAGAGACAAAGCATTAAAAGAGCTTAGAACTGAGAAATAAGAGCTGAGGATAAAAAATAAAAAAACGTAGAAAATTTTCTACGTTTTTTTGGTTCGGTATTTTATAGTATAAATGAATACTCTGATTTTGTTTGTTGATTTCCTGCTATTGCAAGTAAAATATTTTCGTTATGTTTTTCTATTAATTCATTAGTTTTTAATCTTAAACCTTCTATTTTTTTGTCAACTATTTCTCTTTCTTCTGGTGTCAGTATTTTTCCTATTATTTTATCAGTTCTTCATCAGAATTGTTCCAAAATTTTTTGTATATTTGATTGTAATCCTTCTTTTTCCGGTTGTTTTCAAAAAATTTCAGAGTCTCTTTTTATACTTTTTACCATAATTTATTTTTGTTTAAGTAATAATTTTAGTTTTAAATTACATTGTTTGTAATATTTTTGTTATATTCTTTAATTTCTTGATCTATTTCATCTAATGTCCGAATTAAAAGAATCTCTTTTTCTTTTTCTAACCATTTTCTACTTTCTTTTATTTTATTAGCAATATTAGACCAATTATTAAGTACTTCTGTTTTTCTATGATCTGTAAGTATATCAAATATTCTAGTTATTTCTTTTGCATCTTCTTCTACAATTTCATGTTCTTCCATTAATCTTAAAAGTTGTATGTTTGCCATAATTTTCTTGCTAAGATATAAATTTGCAAGAAATTATATTAGATATTTTAATGTACGCAAATTTTTTTGTTTCTTCACCGTAGAAATTTTAACATATTTTTATTTGAAATACAAATTTAATAATGAAATAATAATAAAATATTAAAAATTATTAAAGATGAAGATGATTTTTAATTTCCTAGTACACTTATCACTTCTTCTAAACTTATTTCTCATAATGCAATTTTTAACAAAGCATCATTTTTTATAGTTATCATTCCATCTCAAATTGCTTGAATTTCAAGTTGTGCATTTGATGCTCATGCCAAAATTAATTTTTCTAATCATTCTGTCATTTCTAAAATTTCATAAAGTCCTATTCTTCATTTATATCATTTAAAATTACATTTTTCACATCAAGATTCACTTGCCTTAAAAAATCTTAATTCTCAAGCATTATTAATATATTTTCAAATTTTTTCTAAAAATCTATTTTTTATAATTTGTTCTGGTTCATATTGTATTTTACAATTTGTACATAATTTACGAGCAAGTCTTTGAGAAATAACCATTTTTAAACTGGATACTATTAAAAGAGGATCAACTCAGAGATTTACAAGTCTTTGTACTGTGCTCACACTTGAATTTGCGTGCATTGTGGAAAAAACTAGATGTCATGTAATAGATGCTTCTACCGCTAATTTTGCTGTTTCAGAATCTCTTATTTCTCAAACCATTATAATATCTGGATCTTGTCTTAAAAGATTTCTTAATCAGTCAGCAAAATTAAAACCAATTGCCGGATTAATTTGAGTATGATTTACTCATTTTATTCTGTATTCTACAGGATCTTCCAGTGTAGAAATATTATTTTCTGATGGATCAAAAGTCGATAACATTGAATATAAAGTAGTTGATTTTCAACTTCAAGTGGGTCATACTACCAAACATAAACCAAAATTATTATTAAGCTGTTTTTTTATTTTAACCATATTCATAGGTAATATTCAAATATTTTTTAAATCAATCCATTCACTTTGTTTTTTTAGTATTCTTATTGCTATCTTCTCTCAATAAATAGTTGGTATAGTATTTATTCTTAAATCAATATCTTTATTATTTGTTTTTTCTTTATAACTAGCCTTTCAATCTTGAGGAAGTCTGTGCTCATCTATTTTTAATCATCCCAAAACTTTTATTCTTGCTACTAAAGAAGATTTTGCATTTTCATCTAAAGTTTTATAATTAATTAGGTGTCAATCAATTCTTAATCTAATATTAAGATTTTTTTCATCTGGTTCTATATGTATATCAGATGCTCATAATTTTATTGCATCTTCAAATATAGTATTGATATCATAAAATTCAATTTTAGATTGATTTTTATTATCAATAAAAGATCATTCTTGATTTAATATATTTTCAATATCTCAAGAATTATCTTGTTTTTTATAATTAATTTTTTTTAAAAAATTCATTATTTGTGATATTTGCATATTTTTAATTTATTTATACTTCATAAAATTAGTTTTTTTACTCTTTTAATTAAATCTGTTTTATTGTATCATATAAGTTTAAAAAATACAAAATTCTAAAATAAATTTGCATTTGAAATAAAATCTTTTATAATTCTGCCCGAACTTAACGTTCGTTTTTATTTTATATTCTTCTTTAAAAGACAATTTTAAAGATATTTAATCCATAGAATATTTATGCAAAAGTATGAATTAATGTTTATTATTAATCCTTCTTTACAAGAAGAGGAAAGAAATAAACTTATTTGAGAAATAAAAGCAGAATTAAAATCAGCTTCCTTAAAAATTATAAATGAGGATGTTTGGTGAGAAAAAGATTTTGCTTATAAAATAAAGGGTTCTAAAAACGGGTACTATATTGTATATAAATTAGAATCTGAAAGATGTGAGTTTTTTGATTTAGTAAAATCATTTAACTTAAAAAAAGATATTTGGAGACATTTGTTTCTAAAAATAGAAGATTAATCCTGTTAATTTATAGGTTTCAATCTAATAAGACAAAAAATTAATTTATTTTATCTTGTGGCATTGCAGGATCAAAATAAGATTTAATTGGGCAAATTTATTATTTAATTTATTTTTTATGAGAACAGTTAATAAAGTTATTTTAATTGGAAATATTACAAAAGATCCTTTTATAAAAACCACTGAGAATGGCAAAAAAGTTGCTTTGTTTACAATTGCAACAAATAGATATTTTAAAAATCAAAAATGAGAAGTAAAAACTGAAGCTGAATTTACTAATTGTATTGCATGGGGTAATTTGGCAGAAAGATGTGAACAATTTCTTAGAAAAGGTAAACTAGTATATGCTGAGTGAAGATTAAAAACAAGAGCTATTGAAAGAGAAGATTGAGTTAAAATTTTTAGAATGGAAATAGTAATTACAAATCTAATTTTCTTAAATAAGAGATCAGATTTTGATGATAAAGAATTAGATATTGATTCTTCTGTAACAGAACCAGTAGTTGATGATGAAATAGAAATTGATGAAGATGATAAATTTTAATACTAGTTTTATTAATTTAATATTTGTACACTTGTACATTTTTATATTTTAACATTCGTTTTATATGACAAAACAAAGTAAAAAAGAGTGTCCTATTGATGCAGCTTGAATAAAATATATTGATTATAAAGATGTAGAATTTTTAAAAAAATATATTACAAAATTTAATAAGATTGTGCCAAGGCATTATTCTTGAGTATCTTTAAAAAATCAAAAAAAACTAGCTAAAGCTATAAAAATAGCTAGATATATGGCATTATTACCGTATACGCTTACTACAAAGTATACTGTATAAATCTTAAAAAGAGTGATTTTCACTCTTTTTTTTGACTTTTTACTTTTGTTTGTATATAATGCCCGGGTATTTTTATTATTAATCTTAAATTATTATGGGTAAATTACAAAAATTCATTTTTACATCTTTAGCTGTTACTACTTTAGTACAGCAATCTTTTGCTGCTGATACAACATCTTCCACAGAAGGTGGTTTAGACTTTGGTCAAGGTAATGTAGATGCTAGGATAGCATGATGAGGTACAGATGCTCAAGCAGATACTCTTGCTCAAACAGTTATAGGGAATGCACTACTCCTTATATGAATCATAGCTGTTGCTTTTGGTATTTACTGAGGTTTTCTTGTTATGACTGCTGCTTGAGATGACGGAAAAGCTAAGAAATGAAAAACAATTCTTTTGCAAGCTTGAATTTGAATTATAATTATTTTCCTAGCTAATTCTATAGTTCAATTGGTAATTAGAAGTATTGCAACTTCAAGTACTCCTGCTACTGGTTCTTAGTTTTTATTTTAAAAATATTTATTTTTATATTTTTATTTTTTGTATATGACTCAAAGCCATATAGAGAATGATGATATTATTACATCAAATACACAGGTTCAATCTAATAATTCCGATGCTGCTGCAGGTTTTTCTGTAGCTGATGAAGAATTAGACTTCAAAGTAATAGAAGAGGAAGAAGAGGATAATAATACAGGCCATAGG
>CAZFLS010000029.1:0-9948 GCA_964518815.1 uncultured Candidatus Peribacteria bacterium | reverse complement strand
CGCATTTTACTCATTTATTTAAAAAATGCAACTTTTTATGTTAACACTACCTAATCTATAAATTAAAAACAAAACTGAGTAAATTATTTTTACTTAAATCTACCCAGTTTTTACAAAAATTTATATGTATATTGTTTTTATATAAGCCAAAAAATCTATATTTTAATTGTTATATGATACAAAATTTTATTATTGGCTTAAGTAAAGAAAAATATTAATATAATTTTATTCAATCAAAATAATCAATACTTTTTGCTAAATATTGGCATTATAAAGGCATGAAACTATGTAAAAATCCTATAAAACTGGGTGGATTTAAGTTTTTACATAGTTTTGTTTTGTATTATTAGTATAGTAATTTATAAATCTAAACTTCTATTTTTATTATCCTATCAATTTCTCTTAAATCCTTTATAAATTCATGACTTAGTTTTAGTTTAGTCAAAAATTGGGTTGCCAATTCTTTTTGATTATATCCAATTTCACATAATATATAAAATTTATTATTATAAATATTTTTTAATTTTATAATTTGTCTAAAAAATGTTTGATAAAGTTCAAAGCCTGTTTTTTTTCATCAAAATAAGGCTCTTTTTGGTTCGAATATAGTATCTTCACTCATATTTTCCCAATCATTTTCTTTTATATAAGGTAAGTTCGCGGTTATAAGAATATTTCCGTTGATCTTATAATTATTTTTTAAAAAATCTTTCAATAAATTTGAATGTAAAAAATTTATTGATATATCATAATTTTTAGCGTTTAATTGAGCCATTTTCAAAGCATTTTTACTTATATCTATGGCAAAAATATTATCTAATTTGGAATTTAGTCAAATTGACACAGGAATTACTCATGATCATGTTCAAACATCAATTAAGGTTTTAATATTATAATTTTTGATTATTTTTATTCATTCACGAACAAGGCATTCTGTCTCAAAACGTGGTATTAAAGTGTTTTTATTAATAAAAAATTTTTTATAAAAAAACTCCACTATATTAAATTTATTAGTTTTCAAAAGTTTTTTTGTTAAATATTAGTATAGTAAAAAATAATATTATAAATAAATAGAGTATGGAATAAAGCATATTTCATATTATAAATATATTGCTTATTTTATCCGGAGAAAGAATAACTTCCTTGATATTTAGGGCTTCAAAATTAGGAAAAATAACATAAAGAGATTTTCCCAAATATGTTAATATAACATTTTTTGATCTTAATGCTATATCAATTATTGATGTAATAGAATGAGAGATTACATAGACTAAAACTGTAAGAATTATTGATAATATTGAAGAGATAAATGATGAAAAAAACAAAATTATAGCAAATAATATTAAAAGTTTAAAATATATAAAAATTATTGAAAAAACTACAATAATATGTAGTGGAATTTGAGAATATATTAGTAATCATAGAAAAATCAAGAACTGAAAAAATATTACGAGTATCAAAATCAAAGCAAATCCTATAAATTTTCATAAAATAAATTCATATCTGTAAATTGGTTTTGATAATATTAAATAGATTGTTTTACCTTCAATTTCTTTAAAAATAATTTGTCATCCAATAAAAATAACAGAAATTAACCCAAAAATTTCTATCATAGAAATACCGAAATCAATAATAATTTTTTCTGTTTGTCATAATGATAATGACGCCAAAACAAGACTAAAAATTATAAGTAAAATTCAAAAAAATAAAATAAGATAAAGAATTTTATTTCTTGTAAGTTCTCTAAAAGTATTAAAAGCAATATTAAACATAATTTATAAGTTAAAAATTAGAAATTTAAATTATAGAATATTTTTATTTTATAAAATGCTACCCAAAAAATCTATGTGGCCGTTTATAAAATCTTTTATGTTTTGAGATTTACTTCATTCTAATTTAACTTGGTTTAAAATCAAGATTCAATTAGTACATTTTATTCATATATCTCAATTAAATTTAATAACTTCTCAAATTTTATTAGATCAATTTTCATCCCTTTTGTAATCACATTTTTCAATAATTAATTTTTTTCAATTAAAAAAAGTATATATACCAGGCCAAGATGTAAGTCATTTCCATAGATAAAACAAAGTTTCTGCATCTTTTTTAAAATCTAAAACCCCATCTTCTTTTAGTATTTTTTTACAATAAGAAGCATTTTCATTATTTTGAGGTGATAATTTTAATTCTCATTTATCAAATTTATTCAAAGTATCTATAAGAAATTTTCCTGATAAAATAGCAAATTTATTAAAAAGAGAGTCTTGAGTATCTAATTTATCTATTTCAATTTCTAAAATATTAATAATATCTCAAGTATCCATTTCTTTTGACATTTTCATAATTGTAATACCCGTTTTTGAATCACCATTTATTAAAGCTGATTGAATAGGAGAAGCTCATCTATATTTTGGTAATATTGAGCCATGGACGTTAATGCACATTTTTTTTGGCATTTCCAAAATTTCAATTGGCAATATTTTACCATAAGCAACAACTATAAAATAATCCACATTATATTCTTTTAGTTTATTAAAAAGTTCTTGATTATTTAATAATTTTTCAGGTTGAAAAATAGGAATATTTTCTTTTAAGGCAAACTCTTTTACTGAATTTGATGTTATAATTTGCTTTCTTCAAATAGGTTTATCTATTCAAGTAACAACAAAACAAATATCAAATTTGTTGGATTGATGCAAATCTTTTAAAACTTCTTTTGCAAGTAGTGGTGTTCCAAAAAATCAAATTTTAATCATAAATTATAGTTATATTATTTATATTATTTTTGCTAAATTCATAAACAATTTTATTTTAATTTTTTAGTTCTAACTGAAAATCTTGTCATCATCTTTCAAAATTTAAAAATACTGAATCTGTAAATCAGCTAAAAGTTGTTCCGGTGAACCATAATATTTCTTTTTTTCATAAAACATTTTTAATTTTTATTTTATCATATAATTGAGCTCAAGAAAGAGAAACTAATTGTACTTTTTTAGAATCTTCATTATTCAAATTATCTATGGCATAATAAATAATTTCATATTCATTTATTGGTTTGGAGTCAATCATAGAACTAATTTTATATAAATAATTTTTTGATCAACTAAAAGAAAAATTTATTAAATCTCAGCTTCAAGAACGTATATAAGTTGTTTGAAATTTATTGTTTGCATAAAAGTTTGTAAACCACGTTCAAGTTGAAGTATTGGATGTTGTTATTGTTCAGGAGGCATTTAAAAAATCAAAATTATTTAAATACATTGAATCTGCTTTTTTTAAAAAATGTTTGTTTAAAATAAATCATAAAGATTCCGAGTTTATTTCAAGCTCATAAGAATCATTTAATCAGAATTTAATTTCCGAATCTAAATTATTAAACTTATTATCTATTTTTTTTGCGATTGATTGAATATCATATTTAACAAAAAACATTTGTAAAAATCAAATTCAAAAAACTCAAATAATTAGCATTATAGAAACACTAATCAGCATTTCTATTAATGTAAAAGCAACCATAGTCTTTATTTTAAATTTAAAAATTCACATAAGAAAAATTAATAAATTAGTTAATTTAATATCTAATTTTCAATATATTATAAATATCCACAATAAATTTATCAAATAAATTTTATTGATAAACAAAAACTATACTTTAAATATTCAATTCCTAATTTCTAATTACTAATAAAATTTCAAAAGTTTTAATTCCAAATTGGCTTCGATAAAATAATATCTAAACATTGAATTATTAGTCATTCATTAGAATTAGAAATTATTAAGTGCTTTTAATATAAATTTTAATAGCAAAATTTTTTTACAATCTATAGACTTTAAATTGGTAGCTTATTATAATTTATCTCTTTAATGATAATATTTTAGTCACAAAAACAACTATAATAATGAGCAATGTAAATAATATTATTTTTCAAGTTTTATCGAGAAAAATTGCTCACAATCAAAACAATAAAGATAAGCTATAGACCAAATTTCTTATAAACTGATGAGAAAATCCTATTTTTCAAAGCCTAAAATGAAGATGATAAATCATATCTCATTTTAATGGATTTTGTTTGTTATATAAACGCATAAAAATAACATAAACCGCATCTATTAAATAAACTCATAAAACTGTAGCAACTGTAGCTATTTTTCATCAAGCTATAATTGCAAGAGTCGCTATCATAAAAGCAATAAACATAGTTCCGCTATCTCAGATTAAAATTTTTCTTTTTAAATCAAGTATCCAAAATAATAAAATTGATGGCAATAGAATAGAAAGCACAAGTAAAACAAATTCTGAATTTTCTTTTGAAACAGCTGATATATCTGTTAAATATAATTTTAAAGTTAAAACAAAAATTATTAATAAACTAATAAAAGATATGCCTGGTGTAAGTCATGGTATTGCATCACTCCAATTTATAGAATTAAAAACAAGAACATACCAAATAATTGTGAAAAAAAGAGGAATAATAAAAATTTTTATTGATCATAAAACTAAGTAATATTGATCCAAATACAAAATTCATCAAAATATATTGCTTATATATCAAATTTTAATACTTGTAATTCATATTGTGGCTCATATAAAAATTTGTAAAAATAAACGAAAAATAGGCGGAATTTTTATAATCGTTTTGGAGATAGTATCAAGATCATCCATAAAATTAATTATAGAAATAAATGCTCAAAGAATTAATATAATAATTAATTTTGAATATGATAAATCAAGAAAAAAAACAGATATTATGAAAAAAATTAAATACAGAGTTATTCATAATCAATAAGGTATAGGCTTTCTATTGCCCTCATGAGGATATCTTTCCGGATGATCTAATAAATTTAATTTTTTAAAAATGAATATAAAAATAGTAATAACAAAAAAAGATAGAATTGTTGATATTCAAATTAGGAAAATAAATTTGTTTATAATTAACATATCTATAAGGTTCATATTTTATAAATTGTTATTATTTATTTTTTCATCGATTTCTTCATTTTTTTCTTTCAAATATTCTTTAAATTCTTTTTTCTTAAAAAAGAAAATATAAAGAACAACAAAAATAATTATTCAGATTAAAATATAAGAAATATTATCTAATATTTTTTTGTAATATTGTACAAATACTACTCATAAAATAATAATTGTTATTGCCCAAGAAATAGAACCTATTATATTATATAACCAAAAATGTTTTTGTTTCATTCACATAGAACCTGCAATAAAAGGTATAAAAGCTCTTGTAAAATTATGAAATTTCCCAAAAATTATAAACCATGCTCAATTTTTTTTAATCTGTTTTTTAAGTATTTTTAATTCTGTTTTTCAAATTCAGAGCCAATCTCAATATTTTTTTAAAAAATTTTCTCAAAAATATACTCATAAAATATATCAAGTATAATTTCAAATTAATGCTCATATAATACAAACTATTATAATAGGTGCAAGATTATATTTTCAAAAAAATCATCATACAGCAAGCATAATTTGTTGACCAGGAAAAAAAACTCATAAAACTGGGAATGATTCTACAATGCTACTGGTAAATGCTATTAAATAATTCCAATTTCATATTAATAATATTTTTCATTCTAACCATTTTAAAAATAATTCTACTATATCTGGTCTAAAAATTCATATTATAATTAATCATACAATAAGTCATATAAATAATATATTTAAAATTTTTAATACAATATCAAGTATTTTTTTGCTCATATTTTATTTAAAAAACTAGCTTGTTGTTAAAATTTTTTAATTGGATATATTAACTCAAATATACCTATACCTAACAAAGATTTGATTTTTGGTGTTTTTACTTTCAAAATGCTCTACGTAAGATTGGTCTTGGTCTTCTTAATCGAACGTTACTCAATTTTACTTGAATATAATAAGAATTGCTTTTTATTTTTTTAAAAAAATCAAAAAGAATATATGAATAAAGTGAAAAAATCCAAATAAAAAAAGCCCTATTTTTTTATATGAATTATATAAATATAGAACTTTTCCTTATTCTAAGCGAACAACTTCTATTTTTTATTTAAAAATTCTCTTAATTTATTTTTTTGCTGTTTTAATTCTTCTGTTAATGATATTTTATCTTTATCACTTGCTTGTTCTATTTTTGCTGTAATTTCTATTATATTTTTTCTTAATTCGGCTATTTCTTTTCAATAAACCGCATTAACATAATTTTTCTTTTCGTTTATATTTATATAATAATCTACTCATTCAGTATATCAATAATTTTTACTTATATTTGTGCTTGTAGAATCTTGTTTTTCTCAAATATTATTTTCTTTTATATTTAAAATAGGTTTATTTTGAACTTCCAAAACATTGGTTTTTCCCTTATTTAATAATCAAAAATGTAAAACAGAAAATATTAAACATCAAAAAACAATAAAAACAATGCCCGGGATAATTATTTTCTTTTTGAAATAAAAAGAAATTCCGGATATTCTTCTTTCTTTAGAAAGATCATTTTTTACTTGTTCTACATACTGAATAGAATTCATTTTATCGGTAACATTTTTTGCATCAGAGATAATTTCTTTATCAGTATTTTTATTTTCAGAATCATTATTATTTTTCTGATTTATAATCAACAAATTATTGTTTTTAGAATTTTTTTCTATTGTATCATAAGATAAATTTTCTTCTTTTGATGGTTCTATCTTATCTTGTAATGGTTTATCTTCATTAATTTTTTCAGGCTCATCGATATTGTCAAATTCATCGATGCTATCAAATTCATCAAATACATTAAGATTTGAAAAAAACTCTTTTTTTGTTTCCTCTGTTTCATTAATATTTAAATCCAAAAATTCTTCTTCTTTTTTAATATCAATAATCGAAGAAGATTCTTTAGTGTCAATTTCTTCTAATGAATCTAGTTTAAGTAAATCCTCCTCTTGATTTTCAGACAAAACAGGTTCTGTAATATTATCATTTGTTACTATTGGTTCTTCTAATATAGGTAAAATTTCATCTTTATCTTGTTTTGTATCAATAATAGAAGAAGGCTCTGTGACTTTAATTTCTTCTGGTTGTTTTTGACTAGGCATTTCTTGGTTAGATACCTCCTGATTTCATTTTTTTAAATTAAATAATGAAAATATAGGCTTAGGTACACTTTGTTCTTCTGAAGAGCAAAGTGTACCATTATCTATCAATTCCTCTTGTTTATTATTAAAATTTACTCAAGTAATTGCTATGTCTCCTTTTTTTAGAGAACTTAAATCGAGTTTTTGCATATTTATTTTTGTTTAGTTTTAAAATATTGACGTTATTCTACTTTATTTTATAATTTTTGTCAAAATTTGAAGACCCTTTTTCTTTTAGCGAAATATAAACGTTTACTTTTTAGCTTATTATAAAGGATTTTAAGTCTAGGCTTACCATTTTAATGAAGTGAGAAATTTCTTGAACTTACTATTTAAACAAAGCTTTACCAACCCGAAAGTCGGAGGAATTTTTCCGTTTCTAGTGGAGGGATAATAATTCTTGTACACTTTTAATTTTTAATTTTACTTTGTACTAACGTATAACTAACTTATAACCTTTGACTTTTAAATTAAAATTATATAATAATATTGCGTTTGTCTTATAGGAGTAATTTGCTTAATTTTTTTTCCGCTAAATAAAAACCTTACGTCAGTTTCGAGCCTAGTTGATAAGTCTTCGTGCTTATCAGGTCGGACACTATCATATAAATTTATTTATATGAACTGCTGTACAAATAGGAATAAAAAACAAGCATGACCATAAGACGAATGCATTTTTAATTTATTTTAAGATATTAAATTTATTCATTGAAATATTTTTTTAAATCAATTTCTTCCCAAGTCGAATATCAACGAACTTTTAACCACATTTTCAATTCTCCTGGTTGTGCCACAACTGAATAAATAGTTTTTATCTGTCAATTTTCAGGAAAAGTGGCTCATCAACTTGGAATAGTTGTATCAAAAATTTCCATCATTTTTTGAGGCGTAATATTTCCTTTATTACTTTCACCAAGATTTAATAAATTTGTACGACGAGTAACTGTGTATCAAGCTCATTCATTACTTTTATCAAAAAAATTAATTTTGAAATCTTTCCAAGACTCATCAATAAAATCATTGGAAGCAGAAATTAATCCTGTAGCATTTCTTGGTACAGCTCTAAAAGTAGACCATTCATAAATTGTAGCATGATCTTTAAATGATCAGTTCATAATTAACCCTACTTCTGGTAATATTGTATTAAACCAGTTATCAGTTTCTTTACTTGTAGTGTTTCTAAAAAGGCTTTCAAGTAAAATATTATTTGTATTAATTCTTCATGTAAAACTAGAAGTGTCGGCGTTTTCTCAGTTTTGAAGCTCCAAAAAAATACCTTTATTATTAAATGCTGTTTGATAGAATAATCCTCACATAAGATCAATACTTGCTACTGATGATGGATAATTAACAGGGTTCCAAATAACTATATGAAAATATTTACCAAATTTTCTAAGAGTGTCTCAAGGTAAATCTAGATTGCGTCAAGTTATTGTATTTCAATCTGTAGTATAATCTCACCAAGCAGATAAACTACTACATCATAAATCTGCATAAACAGTATTAACTAAGCCCGATGACATTATATAAACTTGATTTTTATCTAAACCGCTTGTATCTGCTATTCAATCAAGATAATCTTTAAAATTTTTAGGAAACTCATTATAATTAATTTTACTATTTATTACTAAATCTTCGTATTTTATTTTTTTCTCTCAAATAAGAAAATCCGTTACAGATTCTTTATAAAAATCTTTTAATTGTTGTTTTAATAATGATCAATACTGTCTTCCCATATCATAAAAAGTTCCATTTAAACTTACAATATAAAAAGAGCCTGATGCACTTTTAAATAAATTTCATCATTCAAAAGAATTTATTACTTGTTCTAATTTTTGTTTTTTTGTTTTTAAAGAATTTATTATTTCTCCAATTATAGTATACTTTTCATCATTATTAATAAATTTATTTAATCTAAATAATTCTAATTGAGTAGTTAGCTTACTTCTATATTTTTCTCACTTTTTTTGAATATATTTTTCTATTTTTTCTGTAGCCCTTTTAATAACTACATTATCCTGCTTAGTCAAAGAATAGGCATTTATTGTATTTATTGATACAAATAAACTTAAAACCAGTATTAATAAAATTACTTTTTTCATAAAATTAAAATTAAGAATTAAAATAAATTTTTTATTATTGGTATTATAAATTAGTTTTAGAGAAAATCAAAACTATCAAACCTAAAACCCTGCAATCTTAGCATGCTCTCTTATTTCATCATCAGATAAGGTACGGTTATAGATTTTGATGTCGTCGATGATTCAGTTGAAAGCTCTAATATTTATTGGATTATTTCAAATATATAATGGATAATCATTTTGATAAATGCCTGTGTTTATTATATTTTTCTGAGCTGATTGTATTCAGTTTATAAATACTTTTAATGTTGTGTTATTTAAAGTTATAGCAACATAATAATATTTATTTGTTGATAAACTATTATTTTTTGAACATTGTTTATATATGGAAGTAGGGGATATATATGCATAAAAACAATTATCATAATTTGGAGGTTCATTTTCATAAATAAACATATATGCGTTATCTTTATTTAAAATTCTAGGAGAGACATTGTCAAGTTGAAATGCGTTTATAATTCCTTCGAATGTTACATAGTTAGTTAAATCTAGTGTTGATCAAGTTCAATTATCTATAATTTCAATTTTATAAGAAGTATTATTAAAATATAATCACTTTCCAATAATTCATCCGGTTAAAGCGCTTGTATAAACCATTCCTCAACTAAATACTCAATCATTTCCATTTCCACTTAAATCTTTTAGCTTTCAATCATTTCAAGATCAACAATTTCAAGATTCACAAATAGTCTCCATATCC